>JBITAD010000678.1:0-5245 GCA_044439945.1 Blastopirellula sp. JB062 | reverse complement strand
TCAGGATAACTTCCCCAACCGTCCGCTTCGCCATGCAGCCCGGTTTCGACGAAGTAACCGAACAGCGACCGTCCAAGCGCTTCGTTTAATTGCGGAAGTTGACCTGGAGAGCAATTGAATAGGACCGCTAAGTGCGGGTCGTTCAACTGCTCGACAATGTTTTCGGCGGCCGATTGCACGTCGGCATGGGGCGAGTCTGACAACGAGAACGGAGTGAGATCGAGCAACAGTAACTTGCGTTTGGCAGGGCACTGTCGCAATTCAGTCATCAGTTGAGCGAGCGAAGCGCCCCCTTCGGCCAGCGTCCAATCGCTCGGGATCAGACTTACGTCGCCATCTTCCTGAATGGTCGCGTAGCTAGATAAATATACAACCACGGTTTGATCCGCCGGCGATTTGCGCAAGTTTAAGAACTTTTCGATCAATTCGCCGCGATGCAAAACGCCGCGCGACGCTTTGCCGGTCGATTGGAAATATCCGGCTTCGATCATCCCTTTTAAATCGTTGGCATGGGCGGAACGATCTTGCACGTCTAGCTGGCCGAAGCGAGTGACGATGCAGCCGACGAACGTGGTTTGCGGTTGGGCCCGAAACCACGCGAGAGCTCCTAAGAACGCGCCAAGAAGGGCGAGCGCAATCACCAGCGCCGGGACGGCTCGTCGCGATAGCCGTTCGCGCGCTGTGGGCGATTGGGATCGCGAGCCGACGTCGAATTGTCGCCACAGGGGAGACTCAGGCGATGGATTCATGCGTGACCTTGCCTTGGCTAGTTGTCGTCGCCGGAAAAGTTGAGCGCCGGACGCGGAGCGAAGTCGCGAGTCGCTGGTACCGGAAGTTTATTAAATTGAACGTACTGCCCCCGTAGCTCGGCATGTCGCTGAAAGTCGTTTAGCGCGATCACGCGTAGGCCGGCGACGATTTCGTCGACGTTTCCTTCGGGAAGGGGCCAAAAGTAGGAAGTTGCGGCGCCGATATCGCGAAACGCTTTGATCTCAACGCCTTCAGCTCGATAGCCGATCGGCTCGCACCAAACGATTTCGCCGGGAGCGGCTTGGGTGCGGATCGCCAAGCGGCGCACCAGCCCCAGTTTGCCGTCCGCTCCGACGCATTGGGTTTGCTCTACCGAGACGCCTAATATCTTGACTTGTCCGGCGCCGGTTTCCGCACCTAAGTCGCTAATCGCTTCGAGGGCGGGGTAATCGTTCGGGTGTCGTAAGATCACGCCGACATTGTCATCCTCAACGCTCCACCATGCGCTGATCGTAGGTACGGCCGCATGATCGGCGACCGGCCAGTCTGAAGAGGCGATCCCATAAGTCGCCATTGGGAAGCCGTAGCGTCGCATGACGCTCGTCGACGATTCATTGCCGTCTGGACGACCGACGTTAAACCAAACCCTAGCCGGCTTAACGACTGCAAGCTCTCCAAGCTGCAGACCGGCTTGCTGCATGCCGACGGTCAATTCCAGTTGACCGCCGTCAATGCGATTTTGTAACAAGCCTGTCTTCCAGCCGGCGGAGGTCATGGTCGGCCGTTTCGGAAATCGTTGGCCTAAGTAATCAGCCGTACTGAGTGAAAATTGATCGCCATTGGCGCTCAACTGCAGCAGCATCAGGTCGCCGCGTTGTAGATTGACGGTCGGAGCGAGAGCGGGATCGACTGGCGTTTCGATCGCTAGTTTTCCTGGTTTGAGCATGGGCGAAAGCCATATCTGCCCGCCGCCGATATCGCCGATCGGGTGTTGCGGGCCTGGTTTTCGTTGTTGCGGTTCGGCGGTTACGAAGGTCAATCGACGACTTAAGACGTTCGCCAAATGAGCTTCGAGCGCTTCGACTCGATCGATTAGATAGAACCCGCCGGGCGGATAAAGTTGCTCGACCAATTCAAACTGTTTCTGGGCGAGTGCGGCTTCCGCGCTGACGACTTTAAAACCTACGACTTGGATCGAAATGCCGCTGCCGTCGAAGATGTCGAACAACGCTTCAGCGACGCTGCGGCCGCGCGGGTTGACCGTCGCGTCATTTGCGAAGCGATTGTCCGCCCCATCGGTAATGACCAGCATCGTTTTGGGACCATTGACCCCGGCTAGGTCTCCCTTGGCCTCGATCATGGCTCGCAAAATCGGCGACTCGTTCCAAGGCTCGACCTGCGGATAAGTGATCGCTTGGACCAAGTCTTGGTATTGTTTTTTATCTTTGGAATTCCAAATGATCGGTTTGACGAGTTGTCGGATGGTTCGTTCCGCTTCAGTAACCGTTTTTTGCGATCCCATCGCCTGACCGAACGTCCAAACGCTGACTTGCGTACCGTCTGGAATCGTTTCTAATAGGCGATCGAGCGCGCGGACGGCTTCGGCGTATTTCGTTTGCGGACCGAACGGTTGACCTGCCGCGGCGCCCATGCTGCCGGAAGCGTCGAGCACGATGGATATCGCGGCGTCTCCCGAGCCGAAGCGTTGATGAAGCTCCGGCGAGGCGACGACCGCCAGATTCGCCGCATTGGGAGCAGGGTTGCTGACAAGATGATTCGTCGGCTTACGATGAATGACGACGGTGGTTTTGGCATGCGACTGATGGCCGCGGAAGAAAACGACTCCTTCAACTTCGGCGTCAAGCTCGGCGGGATCGCCGTCAACTTTTTTGCCGGTTTGATCAGCTTCGATCAGCACGTCGATCGCACGAGCGTTGGCGCCGGTCCATTCGAATCCGCGATTCGCATCGTCATCGACCGCCAAATGCAGCAAACCGTTGGTCGAGAAAGAAAAGCGAGGAATTCCGTTCGGCGGATCAGCCCCGTCGACCTTCAGATCAAAATGATACGATTGCGTCGTTTCGGTCGTCCAATTGCGTCGTTTTACGGCAGCAAGTGCGAAATCGCCCCCCTTTTGCCACGGCTCGGCCGCTTTTTTCGTCTCTTGCGGATGCAACGCATATTGAATCGCATCGCTTGATAAGAGCCGGGCGGCTCGTAAGTAATACGGAATATCCGCTTGGTCATCCCAGTGTTCGTTCCACGCTCGCCCGGCGAAGCGGAGAGCGGCGTCGGCTAGCGTCGCCCGACGCGCATCGCGGGCGTCGTCGTCGACGGCAAGCACGTCGCAGGGAATGATGCGAGATTGCGACGCCACGCGATCAATCATCTCCAGATCCATGTCGTTGCGATCAATGCTCGTATTTAACTGAATGAGTTCGCGCCATTTTTGGGCGAAATCCGCACCAATCTTGTCGACCGTTTCGCGCCAGCGCTGCTCGGCCCCAAAGACCTCCAAGCGATGCTCGGTCGTCTCATAAGCTTCGCTCCGCGAACCGCTGAGTTGGTCGTACCAAGTATTGCCGAATTCAGCTAAAGCCAAGCAGCCGGCTCGTTCGGCATCGAGTTTGGCGAACTTTTCTTGTTGTTCGACCGAAGGGGCGGGCTGTTGACCGCGAGTCAATTCGGCGGCGGTCGCATCGATGCATGCGAGCAGCAATTTGCGACGCGCTTCGCCGCTGTCGGCCGGCAATAGCATCGCACGGCTAAGGCGACGTAACGATTCGCTAGGGTCGGCGATAAACGCGGAGGTCTGTTCTTGAACGTTGCGTTTTTTCAATTGAAGACGTTGCTGTTCAACCTCGGTCGTCAATGCGGAAAGCGTCGATAGCATTTCTTTCGTCGTCTTGTCGGCGGCGGCTGCGTCGCTTAGTTGATCGTCTAGCTGGTGCGACGACTTCCATAATTCCGCTACTTGCACCTGAAGACCTTTGCCGCCTGCTTCGAGCGGGGTCGCCATCGTCCAATGGTTATAAAAGGGCAATTCGGCGAGAGCGTGATTCCGAGCTTCGGTCGCCCGATTCAATATGGCGACGTCGTTCATGATCGCCTCGTACGCCTTCGACGCCGTCTCGAGATGAGGGCTCGACTTGGCACGGGTCGAAGCGTCGATAAACAGGTAATCTTGTCCAAGGCGTCGTTCCAGATCGGCGGCGTCGACGCGCGATGAGAACGCCGCGCTCCACATGGCGGCGGCGGACGCGGCTTGCTCCGCCAACAGGTTGGTCTTGATGGCGAGCCCGATCACTTCCGCATCTGCGGGCGAGAGTTTCGCGATGTCGATTTGTTTGCAAATTAAATCGACGAAGACCAGTTCGGTCGGACCGGTCTCGGTCGCTTGACCGATCGAACGAATCACGTGCCAATTTTTTTCTAGCTGATGGAGCGGGTCTTCGGCAGCGCGAATCAGCAGTTCGCGACGTAAAGCGTCGGCGAACGCCGACTCCATAACGCCGGCTGCGATTTGTTGTTGAGCCGCTTGGTCGTAAGTTGCGCGAACGTCTTGCGGCGCCGTTGACGACAATAAACTTGCCGCCGAGGTCACGGAAGAGGGAGTCGGTTGCAACCAGCCGGCGGCCGTGCGCCAAGAGAGCGACAAGTCTTGCGACTGCAACGGCATTTGGCGTCGGCTCTCGAAGAGAGAGGCCAATTCGGCTGCGCTGCTACGCAATTGCGATGCGCCAGCGACGTCTCCGGCGATCAGCAATGACTCCATTCGTAAAATTGTCGCTTGATAGCGTCGCCAGGCATGCGGCGAATAGCGGAGGACGGAAGGCTGCGACTTCGCGATCGACTGCTGTTGACTCCAAATATCGCTCATCCATTGCCATTGGCTGTCTGAGAGCGGGGCCGGACGTTTTAACGGTTCGTACCCGGGGCGTAACACGCCTAGATCAAAGTTATCGGCTCGGCGCGTTCCTTCGTTTCCGCTCGGTATCATTTGTACGTTTTGACGGCGGTTGTGATTAGCGGCCGCAAATTCCATCAACTGCTCGTCGACGTAGCGAAATAGCTCTCCCGCGTCGATTCGACCGTCGTCGTCATCATCCTGGATCGCGCCTCGCAAGCCTTCGATGATGAAATGCCCCATCGCCGTGCGCCGTTGTTGATAATAGTTCCACGCTTGCTGGTCGATGTCGGCGGCTGTGACCACCGTCAAGTTGGGAACCGCGCGAATTTCATTCTCCAGGTTCTTCATCGCTTCCGAAAAGCTGTTGGTTAGCATTCCTAAGCGAGGTTCGACCAATACTCGACAACTGTCGATGATCAACAGCTTATTCGTTTGCTGGGGAAGACTTTTGAGGTCGTGAATGACGTCGGCAATATTGACCGCGGCCGGCTGTTTCGCCAGATCGACGTTTTCAGGCAACAGGGCGGCCCCTTTCTCTCCGACAAAGCCATGCCCTGACAGGAACAGCACGACGTTCTTTTCGAC
>JBITAD010000677.1:0-5256 GCA_044439945.1 Blastopirellula sp. JB062 | reverse complement strand
GTATGTGATGTATTTCAGCGCGATTTTTGACGTCGATCAAAATCCGGTCGAATAGCGAACAATCATTTTTGTCGTCTTGCGAGGGCGAAGTTGGACTGCCCGAACGTGGCGACGTTCGACTATAATTTCCGCCTGTTGCACGTTGAATTCAGTGCGAGGGTGGATGTGAGCGAAGAGATCCGCGATTTGGCCGTCATCGGTTGGCAAGAGTACGTTGGGCTTCCGGAGTGGAACGTCCCGCCGATTCGGGCCAAGTCGGACAGCGGCGCTCGATCGAGTGCGATCGACGTGATTGACTTTGAAGAGTTGCCCGGCCAGCGGGTCTTGTTTCATGTCGCATTGTCGAAAGCGAATCGAGGCAAGCGAGTCACGATCGAGGCCCCGATCAAAAGACGCACCCGAATCAAATCAAGCAACGGCAGCGTGCATGATCGGTTGATCGTGGAAACGACGATACGAATCGGACGGAAACATGCGGTGGTCGAATTGGGTTTGGTGTGTCGCAAGACGATGCTTTGCCGAATGCTGTTGGGGCGCACGGCGCTGGCCGGGCGCTTTCTGGTCGATTCGGAAAATCGCTTTTTGTTGAGCGAAAAACCGAAGCCGAAAAAAATCAAGAAACGTCGTCCGAATGTCTGAACGAAGCGCCGATCGCAAGCGTAACCAAGCTTGGCGCGGCATGTCGCTCGCTAGCATCGTCGTTCTTTTTTCGGCGAAGTCGGCCGAAATTGCTCTAGGTAATCGCGGCTTGGTGGATTAGGTTTTCTGTAATCTTTACAAACGGCGAGTGCGGCATGGAGGGTCGCCGACCCCTTTTGGGGGTCATCGCTGAGAAAGATCACCGACGTCGCGGCGTAACGCGACCTATCGACAAACTGCGACGTTTGATCGGAATCAGCGTCGCCCAAGCTGCACCGTTCTCCCCCGGAACTGCCGCAGCGAATTACGACGAGTTGCAGGAGGCGACTCGTTCCCGCACGATCCCAGACAACTTGGAGATTCCAAGAGCATGGAAGCTCGTATCCGCTTTGCGGTCGTCTTGTTGGGCGCCGCTTTCTCGCTCGGCGCTAATTTCCGCACAGAAAATTTCGTGGTGACTGCTCCCGACAAGCAGTTGGCTCGTCAGGTTTGCCAAGAGGCGGAAGGTTTTCGCCGTCAGTTGGCTTTGGAATGGCTAGGACACGAGATGCCCCCGTGGTCGCAGCCTTGCCCGATTCTGGTCAAGGTCGGCGGCGGCGCCGGCGGTTTTACGCAGTTCGCGTTTAACCGGGGCGTGCCGTTCAATTGGAAGATGGAAATTCAAGGTTCGCGCGAGCGGATTCTCGATTCGGTCTTGCCGCACGAGATTTTACACACCGTTTTCGCTACGCATTTTGGGCGTCCCCTGCCCCGCTGGGCGGACGAAGGGGCATGCACGACGGTCGAGCATGATTCGGAAAGAAACAAAAATACGAAGTTGCTCTACGAATGCTTGACGACCGATCGCGGCATCGCGTTCAATCGGATGTTCGCTATGGACGAATACCCGTCCGACGTTTTGCCGCTGTACGCCCAAGGCTATTCGCTGGCGCGATTTTTGATCGTCCAAGGCGGTAAGCGCAAGTATGTCGATTACGTCGGCGAAGGGATGCGGTCGAACAATTGGACTCGTACCACGCACAAGTTTTACGGCTACCGCAGTTTAAGCGATTTGCAGGTCGCCTGGCTCGATTGGGTGCGAGACGGCAGTTCGATCGCCGACGTACGCGGCCCCGGCCAACAAGTCGCCCAAAACGACGCCGAACCGTACGTGATGCGAGGTCAAAGCCCTGACGGCGACCAGCAACTCGCTTCCGCAACGCGATCAGCCGCCGGCAGTCGCCCAATGGCGCCGTTGCAGCGTGCTGAAGGGGCGCCGATTCGGCAGATTAGCGCGAACGCTTCCGAAGGATTCTATCATCGCGGCGGCAACGACGCGCCGCAAAACGACGTCGGGCTAAAGGTCGCCGCCGATCAAGCCGCGAGCCAAATCGGCTCGAAGCCGACCGCTTTGGCGCCGATTCGTCCCACGCCGCCGACCGATGAAAAGGTGCTGCTGGAATGGGAGCGAACCAGTCGCAACGCGCCGACCTATTACTTGCCCGGCGGGACTTCGCTGTTCCGATAGCCGCGACTGCGATCCGCAGCCAATTCACCTAGCGCCTGTTTTAGCACGAACGCCGATCTTCGTATCGGCGTTTTTTTACGGCCGATTAGGGAGAGAGTTGCGGGCCTGGCCAAGTCGACCAATCAGCGGCGGACTCGTTTCGCAATTCTTCAGAGATGCGAGGGAAACAACTCGCTTTCAGGGCCTTTCGGCGGTTCGCATACTTGGGGGGGATCCGATCTTCCGGCAGCGATTCTAACAGCGCGATTTCGGCCAGCAGTTGGCCGGTCTGAGAGTGGCGATCGATCTTTCCATCGCCTGACGGCTGCAGATAGCGGCGCTTGTTCAGGAAAGCGAGCCAGCGACTGCCGTGCAGATACTTCGAGCTGGCGTCGCCGGTCACGCGCTGTTTGCCGGCGTCTAGTTCAATCGCCAGATTATTTAGCGTGTTGCGTCGAAAGGTAAGTTGATCTAACGAATCGCCAAGAGACAGCATGGCGACTGCGTCGGGGTGACGAACGCTTGGGTCGAGCGACGCGTTTTGCGCTCGTACCGCATGGCAGCGCTGGGCGACTTGGTCCCAATCGAGTTTTCCGTCGCGATACCCGACCATGGCGAGCGCCGGTTGACTCGTTTCAAAGGTGCTTCGGAAGAAATAGATTTCAGGGAATACCTTGCGAAACGTCGACACGATCACGTCGAATTGCTCTGGCGTCAGTTGATACATAGCAAGCCATTGGCAATAGGCGCCGCCGGGGCGCAGCGCTTGGCGAACCGCACGAAAATGCTCTAGCGAATAGAGCCGGCCTTCGCCTGGTCCCCAGGGTAAAAAGAGGTCGCCGATCACCAGGTCGAACTGATTTTGCATCGTCGCCATGTAAAGGCGCCCGTCTTCGATTACCACCTTGGCTCGGTCCGATCGGGTAATGTCGTAGTTGAATTCGCGAAAATGGCGATCGGCCGCCGACGCGACCAAGGGAGAGAGTTCGATCGCGACCAAATTTTCGACCTCCGAGTGTCGCAAGGCGGCCCCAGGCGTAATGCCGGTCGCAACTCCGATAAAGGCGACGTTTTGCGGCCGGGGATGTAAGAGCAAGGGAAGATGGGCTTGGCGTTCTTCGTCCCAGCGAACGCTTGAGCTGCCCAAGACATATTGATTCGACATGATGATCGCGCGGCCGATCGCTTCGCTCTCGACGACCGCTACGGTTCCTTCGCGACCGTTACGAAGTTCGACGACGTCGAATGGCAAATGAGGATTCATCTGCGGCAGCCGAGCCATGGGAGACGCCGTCAGCCAAACGCAGATCGCCAACAGGCCGAGCGAAGAAGCGATTTCAGGCGTTCCTGCTTCAGGGGTTCTGAGCGACGCCGAAATGAACAGCAAAGCGTAAAAGCTCGAGACGACGCCGATTGCGACATGGACGCCGAAATTGGGCAAGAGTATGCCGACGGCGACTTCCGCCCCGACCAGGCCCCCTAAGCCGTTCATCGCCAGCAACAAGCCCCAGCGTTTAGAAGCGGTCGCCCCGGCCGCTTGCGTCGCCTCGTGCAATTGGGCGGGAAACACGAAGCCCATCAACAGCACGGCGGGGCCCGTCGTTACAAAAACTAGCCCGGTCAGTTTTAAAGAAAACAGCCACAAGTTGCTGTTGGCGTCGAGCGATAGGTTCTGGGAGATTCCTAAAAATAGAAATGGCGCCATGCCTAGCGCGATCGCGGCGGCGGCGAACAACAGACCGCTGAATTGGCGGACGTCGGAAAATTGTTTGAGCAGCCATGGGAATAAGAACGAAGCGATCGCCAAGCTGAAAACGAAAGCGGCCAAGATGGCGGCCGGCGCATAAAAAGAAAGCGGGGCCACAAGCAAAGTAAGATGCAAAGCGAGCACTTCAAACGACAACACGCCGAAGCCCGAGGCGAAGCTATAAAACAGCAAATGTCGCATGGTGGGCGCGGGCGACTCGGGCGCCGGTTCGATTGGGTCGTCAATCGGCGAGGCTGGGCTTGGCGGGGTCATCCGCCAATACGCGATTGCCGAAACGCTGATCAGCAAGTTGGCGCCGGCCGCTATCCACATCGACGATTGAACGCCGAACTGATGAAGCAGCCAACCGGTCGTCAGAAAGATGCCGACGACGCCGCCGATCGTATTTAGGCCGTACAGCCAAAGTAAGCGGTTCGACTTCGAGGCGCCGCCGGCGACGATCGCGACCATCCAAGGAAGGGTCATGCCCATTGCGACGGCCGGCGCAGTCACGACGACGGCCGGCACCAGCGTTTTGACGAATCCTGCTTGCCACGTCTCGACGCCTGAAGCGCCTAGCAAGAGCCAAATCGAATCGGTCCATTGAGCGAGAAAGATGCCGGGCAGCGCGCAGAGAAAGACGAGGAATTCGGCGATCGCGATCCCTAGCCAAGCGTTTCTCGAGCGGAAATCGAAACGAGAGGCGATCGCAGCGCCCAATGAGAGGCCGAGGAAAAAGCAGCCGAAAACCCGTGCCGACGAATCGTTTGAAGCCCCGATTACGTCGATCACGCGGCGAGTCCAAAGCAACTCGTGCGTTAGCGCCGCCATGCCGCTGAGCGTCGCCAAACCCATGACGACCAGCAGCGGGGTCAGCTCGCGCCAGGAGACGGCGTCGGCTTGTGCGGGAGGATTGCCCGCCTGGGGCGAATTGTTTTTGCGTCGGCGGCGAGAGAGGGTCGACATGCCGGAGTCCTGGCGACGGTCAGAGCGAGCGGGAGAAATTTTGCATCGGCGGCAAGGCGAATAAAAGGAGAGCTTCGCTGGCGCCAGCGAAGCTCTCCTGTTTACGACCTTAAGCGTTGACCTGCTTCTTGCGGCGGCGTAGGCCAACCGCGGCGGCACAGATCGATCCGAGACCAAACAACGTGAGCGAAGCTGGTTCGGGGACGGCGGCAGGTTCATATCCGCCGACGAGGAAGGTAAACGTAGCGCTGTCGGATTTGTAGCCGTCAGTGTCGTGCGTTCCAAAACCTTCGATCGTTAGTTCATACAAACCGGGATCGGAAAATCCGAAATTCATATGACTGTGCCCACCTTGCGACACCAGGATCTCGTCATCGGACGTAGTAAATCCGTCGGTAGAAAGAGCGAGCGGGGTGAG
>JBITAD010000676.1:3957-5257 GCA_044439945.1 Blastopirellula sp. JB062 | reverse complement strand
TCCCTCCGTCATACGCTTTGATCTCGCGCAACAATTCCAGTCCGTTCATCCGCGGCATCTCGATATCGAGAATGCAAACGCGGATCGTACTGTCATGCAACGTCTTCAGCGCTTTTTCCGGGTACTCTTGCGAGATAACGCTGTACCCGGCGCTGGCGAGTTGCCGATTGACGAGTCGCAAAATCTGCGGGTCGTCATCCACATGTAAGACTGTTCGATTCATTTTTTCGCTCACAAACGGCGTCGCGGCTTCGCTGACGACGCGTCTCGTGCCGGCACTTTTGACAGGCTGTCGATCGCCCCAAGCAGAAACGCAACCAATACGTCGGCCGCGTCCGCTGAGACGACATGCAAACGTAGGCAATTCTTGGAAAGGGGGCGGCTAAACGCAAAAAAAACCGGCATTTCTCTTACCCTGCAACCGGACCGTACGATTTAACCCGCATACGCCACGTCAAAATCGGCGCAATTGCGCTTACGGGGCGATATCCCCCCAACAGACATTGACCTCCGTGCAACTCCCATCGAGACGCGGGACAGGACACGTGCGTGCGTCGGTTGTCTCGCGGTCCCGCATCTTCCTTCGTGCGCAAAATGGTTGCGATTCGGTATTCACGCTCACTCCCTTCTCTTTGCGTTTGACGGGTTCGCAGGACAAGCGTCACCGGCACGGCAACTTGCGGTCCGCTTGCTATGCAGATAACCGCCCCCAAAGGGCGCTTATCATCACTGGCGGCGCAGCAAGACGCCAACAACAAAAAACATTATCACCAAATCCTAAGACTTTGTCAATAGATGTTTTTCTATGCTAACGTTTTTTTGGTTATTTTTCGCAAGTCTTCTTACGACATCGAGTTGCGTACGAAAATGCCGCGAGCAGCGAGATCTTCGCACAAAGAATCGGCGCCGCGAAAGAGAACGGCGTCGAAACCGCACTGCTCCGCTCCGGCGACGTTCTCTGGGCGATCATCGACGAAAAAGATCGCTTGCGGCGCGACGCCTGCTTGCTTGGCCGCCGCATGATAGATGGCGGGGTCGGGTTTCATCGATTTCGCTTCATAGCTCAAGACATATTTCTGGAAAGCCTGCTGCAAGAATGGATAGCGACCGTCGAAGCAAAACTCCCAATGACACGCACAAGTGTTCGACAAGATTCCGAGCCGACGATTTTGGGCATGCAGCGTTTCGGCGATTTCGATGACGGGATGATTCGGCTCGAAAATATCGCTGGCCGCTTCGGCCAGTTCGGCTAACGGCGGTCGACGCCCAGTTTGCCGGCAGAAAAAATCGTGAAACCCGG
>JBITAD010000676.1:0-3947 GCA_044439945.1 Blastopirellula sp. JB062 | reverse complement strand
AAAAAAGACGACCTCGCGCACTTGCTCGATCGCCGCATCGGCGACCTGGGCCATTTGACGACTGGCCCGGTCATGATCGAAATACAACAGCACGTTGCCCAGATCGAAATAAAGAAACTGGGGAGTCGGCAAGGTCATAGTTTTTTCAACTGCAAATGACGATACGAGGCTTCGGCTGCGGGGCCTGAGTGAATTTGCAAGCCGATCACGCCGGTTTGCGGAATCGACTTGTCAGCTTCCGTATAGTCGACCGTTTGCAAGTCGTTGACCCAAATCTGAATCTTTCGCCCGACGCAACGAATCTTAATCCGATTCCATTCGCCTTGCTTCACGACTTGATCGACTTGAGCGGCGGGGCCTTCGGCCATAAATATCTTGCGGCGCGATTCGTCGTACAGCGAGCCCCAGATAATTCGTTTCGGCGAACGGCCGATGTCGCATTGATAACCGATCATCTCGTGATGATCGGGGATCCGCCGACTGCGAAACTGCACGCCGGCGTTCGTTCCTTCGCCGACCAGCTTGGCTTCGAGAGTCAGTTCAAAGTCGCCGTACGCTTCTTCGGTGCAGAGGAATTCGTTGTTAGGAATCTTTTTTGTCAGCGTGCCGGCGACAATAGCGCCATCTTCGACCCGAAACCATTGCGGTTTCCCTTCCCATCCGGACAAGGTTTTCCCGTCAAACAGCGACGTCGGCTCGGCGGCGGTTAACGGGGCGATCAAGAGCGACGCCCATAATAGCGACAGACAGATGCGAGACATCGACGATACTCCGGCGGGTAGAAAACGAACGAACTTTCGACAGACGGTTGCAACACGGCGTTCGAGCCGAGAGTATCGGATTTTCAGCGAACTGCGAGGAAGCCGAAGCCAGCCGCTGAAATCGAAGCGTCAAAGCCGAAGCGACGAATTGCACCACGATCTACCAAGATAATCGCGCGTGAAGAGGCAAGCTAGAATGGAAACGCGAATCGTCGACCGGGCGACGATTCGCTCTGCCGGCGGTTATCGCCGCGCGTCAAAGCCGCGGATGCGAGGCGCGTCGTACTGAGCCTGCGGCAAATAATTTTGCGGCGGCAGCGTCGTGACCGGCGCCGGCGCTTGACCAGGCGGCCGCAGGTAAGGCTGCGGCGGATAGCCTGCTTGCGGCGAAGTTTGATAGCCGGGAACTGACTGAACGGGCGCAGCTTGGCCAGGCGATTGCGGCGAGTATTGGTTCGGCGGCGGTTGATACCCGCCAGAGGGAATATAGCCGGGTGCGACCCCGCTTCCGCCGGCTTGGGGCGAATAGCCGGGCTGCATCATCTGCAAATTGGGGTCGGCCAAATTGATCGACTTGGCGTCGCTGCGCTGCGGTTTCAGAAAGACGCTGGCCGAAGTGGTCGGTTGATTGATGCGATAGTCGTAGACGTTAATCGTAAATTCCATTTGGGCCGGCGGCAGTTTTAAATCGACCCGATGCGGCAACGAAACTCCGGTGGTCGGATCAAAGCGATGCGCCGAGGCTAACGCCGAAGCCAGCGGATTGCCGGCTTGATCATATACGTGCTGCTGCAAGACGAAGCCGTAGGTCTTGTCGATCACAGTCGACTTGGTGATCGTTCCGCTGGGTCCGTTGATCTGCGTCCGAATTTCGAAATTGCCGTCTGGGGTCGGATATGGACCTTGATGATTTTGGCCCGGTTCAAAAATGACGAGCCCCATCGCCTGCGAGATCCAAGTCGGCTCGACAGGCAACAACTGCCGCGCCGTACTGTATTGATACTGATCGTGACGGCAATAGACCAAACCGGGCCAGCCGTCGACCGTCGACCAGGCCCAAAACTCTTCGTCGTTACTGCCGAAGTCGAGAACCTGCCCCATCAAAGCGGCTTCGCCGGTCAGGCGAAAGTTGCGCGGCGGGGCCATCGAGATGTTCGCGCGGATCGCCGGAAACCCATGCAACGAGATCGTGGCGCCGGTCGTTTCGGCCGTTTGCACGCGAGCGGTGTTGCCGTTGACCTGGGCGATGATCTGGTCAAGCGTCGGCTGGGTCGCAAAAGCGACCGGAGCGTTGACGACCGGGGCGGGTCGCAACATCGCAGGGCAACCGGCCCCCATCGAGACGCTCAAGACGCCGCACCAGAGGAGCAGCCAGGTTAGTTTTGCGTTCACGGCATCCTTGCCTTTCGCGATGCCGCTTACGCGGCCGAGTCGAGGAGTTGAGCGATTTCGATTTGAATTTCGGCGATTCGCGCCGCAGTGGGGCTGACGACCGGCACTTCGTATTGGGTTTCGCGTTTGGGACTGTAGACGAGCAGACGCTCGCTCCCCTCCCCTTCTTCGGTCGCTTCTTCCAGCCGAAAAATCTTGCGGCGAATCATCAACAACGCCATCACGTAGCGGACGTCGAGCTTGGTCGGATCTTCGGCCAGACTGTCGAAGTAATCGAGCATGACGTCGCTGGGCGCCCATTCGGGGCCGCGTACTTTGCCCGACGGCAGTTCCGACTTCCACCAGCCGATCGCTCCTTCGGGAGCCCCTTGCCAGGCTTCGGTCGAATAGTCTTGGCGCACGACGTCGGCTCCTTCGCGGACCAAGACCGAATAAAAAGTCTCGCCGGGCGAAAGTTCGCGTTCGGTTGCGGCACAGCGACGGGTACATCGCTGAACGTCAAAATCCATCATCGATCCGTCTTAGGCTTTTTTGTGCGCACGGAGAAAGAAGTATCACTAGACCGCCATTTTTTGGCCGGCGGAGGATCGTACGCGATCTGCCGCTCTCGTTCAATACGCAGTATAAAACCGGGCGTCGCTGCCGCCAGAGCCGATCGTAAAGCGAACCGCGCGATAGCACTTGGGGCATTTTCCCTCGTAGTGGGTCCCGGCGCGGTTTTTGTAGATTCGTTGGTAAACGCCGCAGCAAGCGAACTGCACGCCGAGAAATTCTTGCCGCGAACCGCTGCTAGCAGGAGACGGCGGCGGATTCGGGTCGCTGCTCAGATCGATCGATTCGCCAGGCATGGGGGGAACGTTCCTTCTCGCTTTTCTGACTGCCGTCGCCGCTGATTCTATCGTTTGACGGCGGCGCCAACCTAGCTCGATTTTTCCGATCGCAGCAGTCGTAGCGGAAAAAACGGGGCTATGATTTCGCCGTAGGTCTCTTTAATGTCTGGTGAAGTCGTCTCTCTTGGCGGCGGAATCGGCGTTTGCCGGTTGACTGAACCTTAAGGCGCGGTTACAGTCCGTTAAGAAGTTCGGCAGTTTTTTGCAGCCTTCAACCAACCAATCCATACGATGCTCAGCACTTCGCTACTACCCTTGCTACGACTAGCCGGTCTACGGCCGCAGGGGAAAAGCGTATAAAGTCCTGATACCAACAGCACGCTGGCATCAAACGAATAGCTTGAAACCCCACAGGCCCACCCTTGGTCTCTGGGGTTTTTTTATTGGAATCGCACTCGCATGTCTCACAACGAATCGCCTGACGCCGCTTATTTCGGAAGTCGCGGCGGCCTGCTGCTAGCCGCGCCGGCGCCCGGCCGGCACGCCGTTTTGATTTGATACCGAATTAATTTCACGAGTCAGGTTTATTTGAGATCCTCATGTCTAACCAACGCACGATTAAAATTTTTGACACCACGCTGCGTGACGGCGAGCAATCGCCCGGCGCCAGCATGAACTTGCCCGAGAAGATGGAGATCGCCCAGGCGCTTGTCGACCTGGGAGTCGACGTGATCGAAGCTGGGTTTCCGATCGCTTCGCCCGGCGACTTTGAGGCGGTTCATGAAATTTCGAGCAACATTCGCGGCGCGTCGATCTGCGGCTTGGCGCGTTGCAACGATCGCGACATCGACCGCGCCTGGGAAGCGTTGAAAGCGGCCAAGTCGCCGCGGATTCATGTCTTTTTGGCGACCAGCGCGATTCATCGCGAGTTCAAATTGAAGATGACTCCGGAGCAAATCGTCGA
>JBITAD010000675.1:2396-5259 GCA_044439945.1 Blastopirellula sp. JB062 | reverse complement strand
TAAGCTCTGGTAGGCAAACGATTAACGAAATTTGACGCCCACGCTGCGGCGACTTCTTCCGCTAGGGCACAAAAAGCAAAGGACGCTTTGTGAACTACGCGTCGATCGGACCGATCGCTATCCATTTGCCGGAACGGGTCGAGACCAACGAACAACTGCAAGCCGAGTTTCCGCAGTGGGATATGAAGCTGATCGCCTCGAAGACGGGGATCGAACAGCGGCATGTCGCCGCCGACGGAGAGTGTGCTTCGGACTTAGCCGTTAAAGCGGCGTTGCGACTGTTTGAAGAGCATGCGATCGATCCGCAATCGATCGACTTCTTACTCTTTTGCACGCAGACGCCTGACTATCCGCTGCCGACGACCGCTTGTTTATTGCAAGACCGGCTTGGCTTGCCGACGCATTGCGGCGCGCTCGATTTCAACTTGGGCTGTTCCGGCTATATCTACGGCTTGGCTTTGGCTGACGGCCTGATTCGCTCAGGCGTCGCCCGCCAGGTGTTGTTTATTACGGCCGAGACCTACTCAAAATATATCGCTGCCGACGATCGCAGCATTCGCACAATTTTTGGGGACGGCGCAGCCGCGACCCTGATCGAAGCGAGCGATAGGCAGGAACTGTTTGGATTTCAATTCGGCACCGACGGCAGCGGCGCCGATACGCTGCTGGCGACCGAAGGAGGCGCGCGACCGGCTGAAGATGCCGTTCGACCGCGTCACCGCAAGCGCTGGAGCAGCCGGCTTTATATGGATGGCCCGAGCTTGATTAGCTTTACGGTCGGCGCGGTTCCTCAACTGGTCGAAAACATCTTGGCCGCGGCGGCGATGGATCGTGAGCAGCTTGATCTGTATCTATTCCATCAAGCGACCCGAAAGATGCTTGAGCAACTGCAAGAGCGCATGGAATTGGACGAACGGCGGATGCCGATTGAGTTGAGCCAATACGGCAATACGGTTTCCGCGACGATTCCGATCTTGATCCATGATCTGCGCCAGCAACAACGCCTTGCGGCGGGCCGCTCGCATGTAATGGTCGGTTTTGGGGTCGGTTGGTCGTGGGGGGGATGCATCTGGCGCGATCCGCATGGTTCGGTGAAATAAAAAATTGCGATTCAGGCATGGCCTGCCAGATCGAGTCGCACACTGGTTTTTTACGCCGCTCGGAACAAGAATAGAGCGAATTGCCCCATCTCGCTTCCAATTGACTCGCCGCTTGAGAGTTACGCATTATGCAGTCGCTTCAAGGACAATTGCTGGTTGCGTCGCCTCATTTGCCGGACCCCAACTTTTTGCGAACCGTCATTCTGATGGTGCAGCACGACGCCGAAGGAGCGCTAGGGCTCGTTCTGACTCGCCCCACCGAATTATCGCTGGCCGAATTGTGGCAAGAGGTCGCCGCAGAAGAGATCGATGATCACAGCTTGGTTTTGTTAGGCGGGCCGGTCCAAGGGCCGTTGATGGCGGTGCATTCGCATTCTGCGGCGAGCGAAATCGAAATCTTGCCGGGGCTTTATTTTTCTAGCGAGAAAGAAAATCTTGAGACGCTCGTCCGCGAGAAGCATGAGCCGAAACGGCTGTTTATCGGATATTCCGGCTGGGGACAACAGCAGTTGGAAGCCGAAATGGAAGCGGGCGGCTGGCTAACGCTTCCGGCCGAAGCCGCTCACGTCTTTACGACTGACGTAGAGCGACTGTGGAAAGATGTTACCGGGGCGATTGGCGCCGAAATTATGCGGTCGACGCTGCATCTAAAAGGGATGCCGAATGATCCTACGATGAACTAGCGGCATGGGGTGTTAACAGCTTAGGTCAGTTCCATCGGAAAATCGGAGAGCAGTTCGACTCCGTCTTCCGTCACAAGGTAGTCGTTTTCTAGACGCATCCCAAAGCGAAGCTGCTCGTGGTAGACGCCCGGCTCGACCGTAAAGACGTCGCCGACCTCAAATTGGTCGTCCCAGCATGAGTTCAGGTGGGGCGCTTCGTGCGGAAATAAGCCGATGCCATGGCCGAGATGGTGGTCAAAGACGCCGATCGGGGCGGCGCTGACAATGCCCACGACTTCTTGAAATAGTTCTTTGCAGCTTTTCCCGGGGCGTACCGTTTTTCGTACGTGGTCAAACGTTTGCGTGGCGACGTCCCAGGTTTGTTGTTGCAGGTCCGTCGGCTTGCCGTTAACGGCGATGGTGCGGCAGTTATCCGCGAAATAGCCGCGATACGCAGGGCCGAGGTCCAGAATATAGAGTTCGCCGTCTTGGGCGGCGCGATCTCGCGGCGGGCCCCCTTTGACCCCGCAGGCGTAGTCGTTGCCGGTGCCGGTCAGCATCTCGCCATATTCTTTGACGGCGGCCGCCTGCAGTGCGTTAAAGACGTTCAGTTCGTTCACGCCGGGGCGGATCATATCGCGAGCTACCTCGTACATACGAGCCGTGCCGGCGATCGCTTTTTTCAACCGCGCTAATTCGTCGGAGTCTTTTCGACGTCGCAGTCGATAAAGGGTTGGTTCGACGTCAATCAGTTGCGAATCAAGCTGCTGAGACAGGTGCAGCGAAAAGGTCGAGTATTCGACGCCGATCTTCCCTAGTTTGCCGCGCGTTTTAAGATGATTCAGCAGCACTTCGCTGCTTGCCTGACGTTGGTCGTTTCGCAACGTGCAAAGCCATTGGGCCTCGTAGGTCAAAATTTCGTCGGCCGCCGCGGCCTCAGGCGGTTCGTTCGGTGCGACTAACGTTGCGGTTCCATCGGCGAAAAGGATGGCGACCGGCTGATGCACCCAAGCGAATCTCGGCCCGATCAAGTATTGGATATGTTCAATTTGCGTGACGATGATCGCGTCTAATTCTTGAGAAGCGAGCGATTTCCAAAGT
>JBITAD010000675.1:0-2386 GCA_044439945.1 Blastopirellula sp. JB062 | reverse complement strand
GGCGTGAACGGCTGGCGTCAAGGTTCAGATCTAGTTCGCTCATTGCCTCTCCCTCTCTATGCGTGAAAGTGGTCGCTGTTTCGCAGCGATTGCAAAGCTTGGCCAAGTAAGGCCAAACTACTGGATACCGCACTGGCCGAAAAGTGGGGAGACCTGCTCATTTTTCGATTGACCGTCCACAGGCGTACAACCTCGAATTCGCGCGTTCCCCAGTCGAATCGCATAACGTAGAGTAAGATATTGCGATTCCATTTTCTCCTTTCAATTGCGTAAATGATGAGTTCACGAATTTTTGCTATCGGCGACGTGCATGGATGTCGCGACGCACTGGCGGCTTTGCTCGAATTCATAGCGCCTGAGCCGGACGATCAAATCTTGATGCTCGGCGATTACATCGATCGTGGGCCTGATTCGGCCGGCGTGATTGACGTCTTGCTTGAATGGAACGAGCGTCGATCGATGATTTTTTTGCGAGGCAATCACGAGGTGATGATGCTCAATGCGCGCGGCAGCGACGAGCAAATGCATTATTGGCGCGAATGCGGCGGGGCGGAGACATTAGAGAGTTACGACGGCAGCCTCGCCAACGTGTCGCAGCGACACTGGAATTTTTTCGAGGCGACGCGACCTTTTTTCGAGACCGAGCGGTTCTTTTTCGTTCATGCCAACTATCAGTACGACCTTTCGTTAAGCGACCAGCCTGAGATGTTTCTGTATTGGGAGCATCTACGTCCCGAACCTCCCCCGCCCCACCGCAACGGCAAGATGGCGTTTGTGGGGCATACGCCTCAGCGGGAAGGTAAGCCTGGCGATTACGGGCATTTGATCGCGATCGATACGTTTTGCGTCGGCGGCGGAACGTTGACGGCGATCGAATGCAATTCGCTTCAGTACTATCAGGTCGACTGCGTCGGCCGTTCGCCGTTCGAAGGCTCGCTACGTTAAAACGCGTCGAATTGACGTCATCGCTTCAAACGCCGGCGCAAAAAAAGAAGGCCGCCTTGCGGCGACCTTCTTCAAAATGGAGCGTTTCCTCTCTCGACGAAACGAAGCAGCTTTACGACATTTCGATCTCGTCCCATTCGGCGAACAGGTCGTCGATCGATTCTCCCTCGTCGGCTTGATCGGCGTCCGCTTCAATGTCGGAGACCGCAGATTCGATTAGCGTCGAATCATCAAAGTAAGTTTCGACGTCGTTCATCGCTTCCGAAACGCTTTCTAGCTCGACGGCCGAGTAATTCGAGAGCGTTTTAAACGCGATGCCGCTTTGTTCCAGCGTGCGACGCGTCGTTTCGGGCATGACGACCGCAACCCCGGTTCGTCCGCTAACCTCGGCCAAGTCGGCGACGGCGTCGCCTAGCACAAAGCTAGCGGTCAAAGACGAGTCGGAGACTTCGGAACTGGTCGTTTCCGTAATCGGAGCGATTATCTCAACTGGTTCAGCCGTTAATGCGGCGCCATGATTGGCGACCGTGGTCGACGCATCCGCCGAAGAGTAAGCGGTCAGAATCATCTGAACGTCTAACGCCGAGATCTCTTTGCGAATGCCAGGCGCCAGGTAAGGACTCATGATGTCGTCGGCATAGAGATCTGAGTCAAGATGCTCGCCGCGCGAATCAAGTTCGACCGCATACATGTCGCCGATAAAGAGAGTGGAGCCCTCAATCTCGGTCACATGATCGCCGAACGCCGAGTACTGCGGCATGAAGCCGTACAGGTGACCCATTTCGTGCAGCATGACCGTGTACAAATCGTATTGGCCGTCGCCGGGGCCATTTTCCAAGTCGGTCGACCAGCCGAATCCGGCGCCGTCGTTATCAATGGTCAGAACGCCGCGTACCGGCAAGCCTTCGGAGTTCAGGCCGACCAGTTTCGCTTCGCCCAACTGAGCTCCGCCCAAGTCCGTAACTTCCAGGCGGATGTCAAGCGGCCTATCTAAGCCCAACGCTTCCTGCCATGCGGCGTTAGCGGCGTTAAAGATCGATTCGATCGTATCGGGGCCGTTCGTAACAAGGCCTTCGCCCACCCACAGTTTCGTGAACGAGGTGGGATATTTGATGCTGTCCGCATCAAGTTTCGTCAGGCCGATATTGCGAACCAATCGCGATAGATCGATCAGCGATGTCATGCCGTCGTTGTCAAAGTCGGTCGCGGCCGACATCGCGTCGTCGACGGCGATCGATTCGGAGCCGATGCGACGGACCAGTTGCGACAAGTCGACCAGGGTGATCGCTCCGTCGTCATTCAGGTCGTAAGGAACGGCCCAAACGTCGACGTTCGGGTTATCGCCGGTCGCCGCACGAACGAGTCCGCCTGCCGACAACTCAAGCTGACCGCTGACGATTTCCAGACCTAGCTCTTGCGGGCCGAATTGCAAACCTTCTTC
>JBITAD010000674.1:0-5298 GCA_044439945.1 Blastopirellula sp. JB062 | reverse complement strand
CAGTGAAGCGAATCGAGTCGCCGTCGACACCAGTTGCATGGCTGAAGAAGGCGGGCAAGCCGTCCAAAAATCGGTCGAAGCGATGGAGTTGATCAAAAACTCGTCGGAACAAATCAGCGAAATCATTCAAGTGATTTCGGAAATCGCCAGCCAAACGAACTTGCTGGCGTTAAACGCTGCGATCGAAGCGGCTCGTGCGGGCGAACATGGGCTCGGATTCGCCGTGGTCGCGGACGAAGTTCGCAAATTGGCCGAACGTTCCAGCGAAGCGGCCAAAGAAATTTCGTCGTTGATTAAAGAGTCGACTCAACGCGTTTTGGACGGCTCGAAATTAAGCGAGCAAGCCGGCGCATCGCTGGAGAAGATTATCCATGGGGTCGAGTCGACCGCCGCGAAAATTTCGGAAATTGCGACGGCGACCGTCGAGCAAGCTCAGAACGCGAACGAAGTCGCCAATGCGATCCAATCGATCTCGCATGTGACCGAGCAGAACGCCAGCGCCTCGGAAGAGATGGCGTCAAGCAGCGAAGAATTAGGCGCCCAGGCCGATACGCTGCGTAATTTGGTTTCGCGGTTTCGCACTGAATAGGCGAGACGCAGCGAGTCGGCGACGCTCCTCTCAAACGGGTTGAGAGGAGTTGCGAGTAAACGATGGCGGCGCGCTTTTGCGGCCGTCTGGGGCGACGAAGAAAGCAATTACGACGATGACTGTGATTCTCAATAACGACCTGGTGACCGACTCGCAACTGAAGCGGTACGCCAAATTGATCTATGACGTCGCAGGCGTCGAGATCTCTCCGCAAAAAAAACAGCTATTGTCCAATCGCGTGCGGCGACGGCTGAAAGTGACAGGCATCGCTTCGTTTGAAGAATATTATCAGAAGCTGGTCTCTTTGCCGGTCTCAGACGAAGAATGGGATTGCTTCTTACAGGAAGTTACGACGCACGAAACCTATCTGTTTCGTGACGATAGCAATTGGAATTGGTTGCGGAGAGAATATTTGCCGCAAATCGTCTCTGCGGCTCGCAAGGGCGAACGCGGAAAAACGTTGCGCGTGTGGTCGGCCGCATGCAGCACCGGCGATGAAGCTTGTACGGTCGCTTGTTGCGCCGCCGAAGGGATCACCGCCGCTTCGCAATGGAATATTCAGATTTTGGGGTCCGACATCGGCGTCGGCGCCGTTCGCGAAGCGAAAGCGGCCCGGTTTAATGAGCGAGCGATGCGGCTGACGCCGGCCGATATCAAGAAGAAATTTTTTGACGAACTGCCTGGAGAAGCGTGTTGGACGCCTAAGCCGGCCCTTCAAAAAATGATGTCGTTTCGCCAGCATAATTTGCTTGATCCGTTGCGAGAGCGTCCTTTCGACATCGTATTTTTGAAAAACGTGCTGATCTACTTTAACGCCGATTCGAAGCGGCGAGTGATCGAAAATCTTAAGCGGGTCACGCAGCCAGGCTCGATGTTAATCTTGGGCGCCGCCGAAGGCGTAAGCGACTTGCTTGACGGTTTCGTCAGGATTCATCCTTGGCTTTATCAGCGCGAGCAGGCGTCTGGCAAGTCGATCGCCAAAGGAGGGTGCTAATGTCCGACGCCGTCCAAGATGAATTTTTCGACAGCTTGCTAAGCGATTTTCTTGACGAATCGACGCAGTTGATCGATCGATTGAACGATAACCTGCTTGAGTTAGACGAGTGGGCCAAGCTCGCTGCCGACGATCAAAACGCAGTGCTTGACGCCGATCTGGTAAACGAGATGTTTCGGTCGGCGCATAGCGTCAAAGGTTTGTCGGCGATGTTGGGGCTGCCCAATATCAACTGCTTGACGCACAACGTCGAAAATATCTTTGACGCCGCGCGGCGAGACGAACTACGCGTCACGTCGCATGTCGTTGAGGTCGTCTTTAAGTCGGTCGATTTGTTGAGCGAAATGTTGCGTGAATTAAAGGAGTCGTCGTCGGATGAAATTCCGTGCGAAGAAATGATCGAACAAATTAAAATCGTCCTCAACGAATCGGGATGCGCTCGCGAGCAAACCTCGCAAGCGGATGCCGAAGCTTTTTTAACCAATGAAGCGATCGTTGTCGAAAACCAGCCTGCCGAATTGGACGAAACCGCAGTAGCGCCGGGGGTGCCCGGCGAGGCGATTCGCGCCGAGGTTGCGGCGATGTTTGCGGACGCGACCGACGAAACCGAAGTGCCGGCGAAGTACGTTTCGATCTTTATTGACGAAACGGAAATGGCGGTTGACGAGTTAAGCGACATTCTGGTTTCCATCGATAGCGAAGCGACGGAAGCGACGAAAAAGTTGCTCGTAACGTCGCATCGCATCAAAGGCTCCGCCGCGTCGATCGGTTTAAATCGACCGGCGCGACTTGCACATGTGATGGAAGACATTCTGCAGGAAATTCGAGATAACGACGGAGTCGTGTCGGGCGAGTTGGCCGACGCGATGCTGCCTTGCATTGATGGAATTCGCGTTTACGTTCAACAACTGAAAGAAGGGGCGTCCAAGACGGATGATTTTGAACGCCTTGCCGGCGACCTGCTGTTGACTTGGCGCGAAAGAGATAGCGTCGTTCCGCAGCAACAAACGAGCGACGCCGCTCAGCCGTTAACCTTTCCAGCTGAATCGCCTGAACTCGCTACGACGCCCGAATTGTCGTTAGCCGCAGACGAGGGCCAAGTTCGAATTGATTTGACCTTTGATCAAAACTTGCCGCTTTCGACCTTAAAGGCGCAGTTGCTCTTAGAGAAGGTGAGTCGAGTCGGCGACGTACGCGAGAGTACGCCGAGCTATGAGGAATTGGATCATCTAGAGCAAGTTGAGCAATTACAGATTCTCGTTACGACGGACGAGTCGCGCGAATCGCTCTATTCGCTAGTGGACGTTTCCGGCGTCGTTTCGGCGAAGATTATGACTCAAGAGGAGCCTGTGATAGAGGCGGCTTCGCCGAATCCTTCTCGCGAAGTTACTTCAAGTCACGAGGCAGTCGTTGCGCCAGAGGCGAAAAAAGTTGAAACGGCGCCTGAGATCGAAGTCAGCGCGACGCCTGTTATCGAGACTCCGCAGGTTGTCGCGTCGGCTGTTACACAGCCGCTTGACCAAGAGGCGAAACAAGCGAATGGTGCGCCCAACGGCACGGTACGCACAAAACCTCAAGAGCCTGCCGCGAAGCCGGCCGAGACGCTTCGCGTCGATATCGAACGGCTTGATCAGTTGATGAATTTGGCTGGGCAATTGGTGATTAATCGCGCGCGGTTCGCGCAACTGACCGACGGACTGCGAGAGTCGCTGCCGCATAAGGGGGCGCAAGCCAAAATGAATAACGCTTGCGGCGTTAGCGGCAAGTTACTGAAAATGATCGAGAGCGTTGACGGCGGCGAGCCCAGCGGTCAAGCGGAATGGAATGTGATTAAATCGCAAATTCGAATGCTTCACGCCGATCTCGAGGCAATTACGCGCGAGACGACTCGGTATCAGCAAGTACGGAGTCGATCGAACGAACTGCATGAGGCGGTGCATCAGCTCGAACGCGTTTCTGATGGCATTCAAAAGTGCGTGATGGACACCCGGATGGTCCCGATTGGGCCTTTGTTTGGGCGTTTTAAGCGTGTGGTACGCGACGTTTCGCGCAGTAACGGTAAGGATATCCGACTAGAGATTTCGGGCGAAAAGACGGAACTCGATAAGCGGATGATTGACGAACTGGGAGATCCGCTGATCCATATGGTTCGTAACTCGGCAGACCATGGCATCGAATCGCCTGAGACGCGCGTCGCCGCAGGCAAACCGCCGCAAGGGATGATTCAATTAGATGCCTTCCATCGCGGGAATAGCATCATCATCCAAGTGTCGGACGACGGAAAAGGGCTGGATCCGGCGTTAATCGTACGAAAAGCGATCGACAAAGGAATTATCGATTCGCTGGAAGCTGAGAAACTGACGAACCAGCAAATCTTGCAATTGATCTGGGAGCCTGGCTTCAGCACGGCGGAGAAGATTACGGAAATCTCGGGTCGCGGCATGGGAATGGATATCGTTCGCTCGAAGATCGAAAATGTCAACGGCGTGGTCGAAGTCGATAGCACGCCGGGCCAAGGGGCCACGTTTACGATCAAATTGCCGCTTACGATGGCGATTTTGCCAAGCTTGATGACGCGCATTCAGGAAGAGACGTTTGCGTTGCCGATCGAATCAATCAGCGAAATCGTCCGCGTGCCGCGCGAAGATTTCAGCACGGTTCAAGGCGTTTTAACTGCGACGATCCGCGGACGAATCGTCTCGGTGGTCCGACTTGACGAATTATTCACGCACGGCGTCGAGGCTGTCGCCGATACGATCGACTCAACCGATGCGACCGTCGTCGTCATTGGGCAGGAAGGACGTGAAATTGGCTTGGCAGTCGATGATTTGCTGGGAGAGGAAGATATTGTTGTGAAGTCGATGGCTGAGAATTACGAGAATGTCGTCGGCATCGCAGGCGCATGCATCCGAGGCGATGGGCGAGTCGCATTGATTTTAGATCCTTCGGCCATGATCGACGCGGCGTCGCAGCGCCGCGGCGGAGCGGTCGGAACCAAATAAGGGAAGCAGATGTCAGATATGAATCATGCAGGAAACGCGCATCTCGAAGTTCTGCATCAGATCTTGAGCGCTGCAACGCATGAAGCTTCGGCCGCGATGTGTCGGTGGACGAACGGTTTGATCACGATGTCGCTCGACGAAGTGCGTGAGATTCCGCTTGAAGAAGTCTCGATCGAATATGATTTCGGTTGCGAGATGCTGACGATGGTCGTATTGACGTTGAACGGCGAAATCGGAGGATCGATGATCCTTTGTTTCGATGAAACGAACGGTCGCGATCTCGCCGCGTCTCTGCTTAGCGCTCCGCAAGCAGGCTCTGGCGAGTGGTCGGCGCTTGAACGCTCCGCCCTGTGCGAAACCGGTAATATCTTGGGATGCGCCTATTTAAACGCTTTGACGCGTTTGATGTCGGTCGAACTGGTGCCGTCTCCTCCCTATTTTTTACAAGATTACGGCGCAAGCGTTTTGCAACAGGCTTTGATGGAGCAAGCAGGCGTCGACGATCAGGTCATGATTTGTCGAACTCGTTTTACGCGAGGCGATCAAGAACTGAATTGGAACGTATTTTTCGTGCCCAACAGCAAAATGCGGCAAGTAATGGAAGATGCGTTGCATATCGACGCATAGCTTTCAGATTCCAGCAGTAGCGACTCAGGGGCAGGCAACGGCTGAACGCATGGTTATCGCAGAACAACTTACCGTAGGACTCGGGC
>JBITAD010000673.1:0-5307 GCA_044439945.1 Blastopirellula sp. JB062 | reverse complement strand
TTGAAGAATCGATTCGAGACGGCGTGATCGCGATTCTTTGTTCCCCGAACTTTCTGTTTCGAGTCGAAGCGGACGAATCGGGCGAACCGATCCGAAAGTTGAACGAATTTGAGCTCGCATCCCGATTGTCGTATTTCCTGTGGAGCAGTTCTCCCGACCAGGAATTGCTGCAACTCGCCAACGAGGGGAAGCTGCGAGCGAACCTAGATCAACAGTTAGAACGGATGTTGAAATCGCCGAAGAGTTCGGCGTTGATCGAAAATTTCGCCGGACAATGGTTGCAACTGCGCAATTTAGATTCGGTCAAACCTGATCGCCGCAAATATCGCTCGTTTACGCCGCGTCTTGCGGAGTCGATGCGACGCGAGACCGAACTCTTTTTCGAGTCGATCATGCGCGACGATCGAAGCGTGCTCGATTTGATCGGCGCCGACTATACCTATTTAGACGAAACGCTCGCCAAGCATTACGGCGTAAAAGACGTCAAGGGCGAAGAGTTCCGCAAGGTATCGCTGGCCGACAACGGTCGCGGCGGCATTTTGACGCATGCCAGCATTTTAACCGTCACCTCGAATCCGACGCGAACGTCGCCGGTGAAGCGGGGCAAATGGGTATTGGAAAACGTCTTAGGAACGCCGCCGCCGGATCCGCCGGCCGACGTGCCGACGTTAGAAGGCCAAAAAGAGTTGACCGGGACCTTGCGCGAACGAATGGCGCAGCACATGGCCAACCCGAGTTGCGCCTCTTGCCATGCGAGAATGGACCCAATCGGTTTTTCGCTCGAAAATTACGATGCGATCGGCGGATTTCGTCAAAAAGACGAAGGGCATCCGATCGACGCGAAAGGGGAGTTGCCCGGGGGCGTTGAGTTTGAAGGCGCCGCCGGATTGCGCCAGATTATTCTCGAAATGCATCGCGACGAGTTCGTTCGCACCTTTTCGGAAAAAATGTTGACTTACGCATTAGGCCGCGGCGTCGAGTATTACGACATGTGCGCCGTCGACGCCATTGTGGATGAATTGGAACGTAACGAGTACCGTTTCTCCGCGCTGATGAAAGCGATCGTGCATAGCGAACCGTTTCAAAAGCGCCGTACGAAATAACGGAGAAGGAGACCGAGATGAACGCTTCGATTTCTCGTCGCACGCTGTTACGCGGTTTTGGCGCTGCGATGGCGCTGCCCTGGCTCGAACAGATGGCGCCGCTCGCATCGGCGGCGTCGACCGACGGCGCCCCTCCGGTTCGCATGGCGTTCTTATACGTTCCGAACGGGGTGAACGTCGATCAATGGCGCCCGCAAGGCGAAGGCGCAAATTGGCAACTTTCGCCGACCCTCGCTTCGCTGCAAGAGGTGAAGTCGGAACTAACGGCGTTTTCCGGGCTTACTTTGCGCGGGGCGTTCGCCTTGGGCGACGGGGGAGGCGATCATGCTCGTAGCGTCGCTTCGTTTTTAACCGGGGCGCACCCCAAAAAGACCGACGGCGCCGATATCAGCAATGACGTTTCGGTCGACCAATTCGCCGCGTCGCGGATCGGCTATTCGACCCGCTTTCCGTCCTTAGAGCTCGGTTGCGAACCAAGCGCCCAAGCGGGACGTTGCGATTCGGGTTACAGCTGCGTCTACACCTCGAATATGGCCTGGCGGAACTCGACGTCGCATGTCGGTAAAGAGATCAATCCGCAAGCCGCATTCGACCGCTTGTTCGGTAACGAGAACGCCAAGGAGTCGGCCGAAAGTCGCGCGCTGCGTCATAAACGAAAGAAGAGCGTGCTCGACTTCGTGATGGACGACGCCAAGCGTTTGAACAAAAAGCTGGGGCTCTCCGATCAGCGAAAGCTGGACGAGTACTTGTACGCGGTGCGCGAGATCGAACGCCGAGTCGATCAATCGATCAAGCTTGACGGTGTCGAAGTCGACGTGCCGGATTATCCGCGACCGAAAGGCTCGCCGGCCGATTACGGCGAGCACGTTCGCTTGATGATGGACATGATGGCGTTGGCTTTTCAGACCGATACGACTCGCGTCTCGACCTTCATGTACACCAATGCGGGCAGCAATCGCAGCTACAACAATATCGGCGTCAGCGACGGGCACCACTCGCTTTCGCATCATGGCCGCAATAAGGAAAAGCTGGAGAAGATCGCCAAAATCGACGCTTACCATGTCGAGCAGTACGCCTACTTCGTCAAGCGTTTGCAGTCGATTCGCGAAGGGGAAGGAACGCTGCTCGATAACTGCATGGTGATGTACGGCAGCGGAATCGGCGACGGCGATCGTCACAATCATGACGATTTGCCGATCGTAATGGCCGGCCGCGGCGGCGGCGCGATCCAGCCGAATCGCCACCTGAAGTACGACAACAACACGCCGCTGACGAACCTCTACGTGTCGATGCTCAACATTATGGGCGCCAAAACGGATCATTTTGGCGATTCGACCGGTTCGCTGTCGAATTTGGGCTAATCGGCGTTATCTTTCCGCAAAATTGGCATAACCGGCCGCGACGCTTGTCGCGGCCTTTTTTTGCGCACTTGCCTTTGTCGATCGGGCGATATGATAGAGAGAAGGTCGTTTTCCCTCGATTCATTTCCTTTCCCCACATGGCTGTCGTTGACCCGATCGCTATTTCAACTTGCGATCCTTTTGCTTTCGGCAGGCGGGACGAATTTCGTCCTGGCCGACGGTCCGATCGACGCGCGCCCTGATTTTACGAAAGACGTCTTGCCGATACTTACGCAACATTGTTTTGCGTGTCATGGACCGGACGCGGAGAGCCGGCAAGCCGATTTGCGACTAGATCAACCCGACGCTTTGTATCAGCCGAGCGACGGCCAAACGCCTATCATTCAACCTGAATCGGCGAGCGGGAGCCGACTTTACCGGCGATTGATCGCCAGCGATCCCGATCAGCGGATGCCGCCGCCGGAACATGGCGACCCCTTGTCGTTAGACGAGATCGCCACGATCAAACGTTGGATCGACTCAGGCGCCGCATGGCGCGGGCACTGGGCGTTCGAGCCGATCGCCGCACCGAAGATTCCGTCCGGCTTCGCCGATTGGAGCGATCAACCGATCGATCGATTGATTGCCGCGAAATGGTCGTCGCGCGGGCTCTCGCCGGCGGCGCCGGCCGATCGCGAGATGTTGTTACGGCGCGTCACTTTCGCCTTGACCGGATTGCCGCCGACGGCGGCAGAGATTGCCGCGTTTCAAAGCGATCAGCGCCCCCGCGCGTACGAGCGAGTCGTCGACCGCTTGCTAGCCTCGCCGCATTACGGCGAGCAGATGGCGCGACATTGGCTTGATCTAGCGCGCTATGCCGATACGCATGGGTTCAATATCGATAGCTATCGCGACATGTGGCGATGGCGCGACTGGGTGATTGACGCTTACAACGCCAATATGCGTTTCGATCAATTTACGATCGAGCAACTCGCGGGCGATTTGCTGCCTGATCCGACGATTGATCAAATCACGGCGACCGGTTTCAATCGCAACCATCCGATCAACGACGAGATGGGAGCGATCGCTGAGGAGTATCTTCATGTTTACGCTGCGGATCGTACCAATACGACCGCATCGGTCTGGATGGGGCTGACGCTTGCCTGCGCCGAATGTCACGATCATAAATACGATCCGATTTCGCAGCGCGATTACTATCAGTTTTACGCCTTCTTTAATAACGTCGACGACCTCGGCCTCGATGGTCGGCGGGGAAACGCCGCGCCATTGTTGGTCAGCCCGACGAAAGCGCAACGCGATCAATTAGCCCAATTGGATAAGCGAATCAAGAAACGAGAAACCGCTCTGGCGACGACTCGCGATCAAGCGGCCGCAGCGCTGACCGCATGGGAAGAGGCTCAGCAGCATGCCGATGCCGCCGGGCGTCCTCCCGGCGATTATCTCGCCCGGTTTAGCTTGGACCAAGAAGAGCCAACGCTCGAAATCGAACGCGAGAATCGTGAACCGCCCCTTTTCTTGCCGGGCAAGTTTGACCAAGGGGTGCTGTGCGACGGGCAGACGGTCATTCGCCCCCGCGAAGCGATCGAACTTGGCGACAATTGGTCGATCGGCATTTGGTTTTACCCGACGACATCCAGCCGCAGCGTCTTGATCGCGGGGCCTCGTTTTACGCTGGCGCTCGAACGCGGCTCGCTCGTGTACGAGACGTCGGATCGTCATCTGAGCACGCCTGAGGCGGTCTCGAAGAATCAATGGCAACATGCCGCGCTGGTCGTCGACGGCAAGTCGGTCACGGTCTATTACGACGGTCAACCGTTGCCTTTGAAAGAGAGCGCGCCTGTCGACACGATGGAGACGGCCGATCTTCGACCCGAAATCGCTCAACTTCAGTTCGCCCACGCCGGCCTAGCGGACGGCTTTCGAGGTTTGCTGGACGACATTCGGGTTTATCCGCGAGCGCTCGATACGCTGGAGGCGAAACGATTGAGCGGAGGCGATCCGATCGGCGAGATCTTGGCCAAGCCGGCAGCGAAACGGAGTCAAGACGAACGGCGAACCTTGCTTGATCATTATTTGCGAAAGCACGACGCCGACTACGCCGAACAGGTCGAAAGATACGAATCGCTTTCGCGGAAACGCCGGCGTTTGATCGAAAGTTTTCCGGAAACGATGGTGATGCGCGAACGGGCCGAACGCCGGCCGGCGCATATCTTGCGACGGGGCCGTTATGATTCGCCCGGCGAAGCCGTCTTGCCCGACGTGCTAGATTGCTTGCCGGGGTTGCCGGCGGAAGAGTCTCCGAATCGGTTGTCGTTGGCGCGGTGGTTGATGGATGAGCGACATCCTCTGACGGCGCGGGTGGCTGTCAATCGCTATTGGCAAATGTTGTTTGGGCAGCCGCTGGTCGCGACGCCGGAAGATTTCGGGCTCCGCAGTCAGCCGCCGAGCCATCCGGAATTGCTCGATCATCTCGCGGTGCAATTCGTCGAATCGGATTGGTCGATCAAAACGATGGTGCGCACCATCGCGACGTCGCGCGTTTATCGGATGGGAACGGCCTACGATCGTTCCTCTCATGAAGCGGATCCGGACAACGCGTTGTTATGGCGAGCCAATCCTCGCCGGCTCGATGCCGAAGCGATCCGCGACGCGATGCTCAGCATCAGTGGCGAGATCGACTTTGAACGCCCTCGCGGTTCCGAAGTCGCGAAGGCGGGATTCACACGCGTGACCGGGGGAGTTCTCGGCAATCCACGAGAGATCGTACGTCTGGCGATCCAGGAGGCGACCCGATCACGCGGCAACATGCGACGCGGAATGCAACGTGGCCGACGCAACTCGAT
>JBITAD010000672.1:0-5317 GCA_044439945.1 Blastopirellula sp. JB062 | reverse complement strand
CTACTCCGGCGCCCAGGCCTGCAAGGCGCTGCGGGAAGAAGGATATGAGGTGGTGTTGGTCAATTCCATCCCGGCCACGATCATGACCGATCCTGACATGGCCGACCGGACGTATATTGAGCCGTTGTCGTGGGAGGTCGTCGAAAAGATCATCGCCCAAGAGCGTCCAGACGCGTTGCTGCCGACTCTCGGCGGTCAAACCGCGTTAAATCTGGCGATGGATTTAGACAAGCACGGCGTGCTGACCAAATATGGGGTCGAGATGATCGGCGCCAACGCCGCCGTCATCGCCAAAGCGGAAGAGCGCGAACAGTTTAAAGCCGCGATGGAAAAGATCGGGCTCGAAGTCTGTCGCGGCGGAACGGTCAACACAATCCAAGAAGCGCGCGCCGTCTTAGACGAAATCGGCCTACCGGCGGTCGTTCGTCCTAGTTTCACCATGGGCGGATCCGGTTCGGCCATCGCCTACAACCGCGAAGAATTCGACTCGCTCGTCCGCAACGGTCTCGATCAATCGCCGGTCAGCGAGGTGCTGATCGAAGAATCGGTCATCGGCTGGAAAGAGTACGAGATGGAGGTGATGCGCGACGTCGCCGACAACGTCGTCATCATCTGTACGATCGAAAACTTTGACCCGGTCGGGGTCCACACGGGCGACTCGATCACCGTCGCGCCGGCGCAAACGCTCAGCGATAAAGAATATCAACGGATGCGCGACGCGTCGCTCGCCGTCATTCGCGAGATCGGCGTCGAGACGGGCGGTTCGAACATTCAGTTCGCGATCGATCCGCAATCTGACCGGATGATCGTTATTGAGATGAATCCTCGGGTCAGTCGCAGTTCGGCCTTGGCCTCGAAAGCGACCGGTTTTCCGATCGCCAAGATCGCCGCCAAGCTGGCCGCCGGCTATTTGCTGCACGAACTGCCGAACGACATCACGCGCGAAACGTTCGCCTGCTTCGAGCCGACGATCGACTACGTCGTGACGAAAATTCCGCGATTCGCGTTCGAAAAATTTCCGGAAGCGGACGCCACGCTGACGACGCAGATGAAAAGCGTCGGCGAAACGATGGCGATCGGCCGCACGTTTAAAGAATCGTTTCAAAAGGCCTTGCGCGGGCTAGAGGTCGGCCGCTTCGGCTTCGGCTGCGACGGCAAAGACCTTTGGGGAACGGAAGAGCAGCCGACCGAAGACGAAATACGCGCTAAACTAAGCACGCCCAACGCCGAGCGGCCTTGGTATTTGCGCTATGCGATCAAAGCCGGCATGACGCTTGAGCAAATCTTTAATCTGACCTTTATCGATCCATGGTTCATCGACCAAATGCAACAGTTGGTCGAGATGGAAGACGAACTGGCGGCGATCGGTTCGCTGAGCGGAATCAGCGCCGAGCAAATGAAGACCGCAAAACAATTCGGCTTTTCCGATCGCCAACTGGCGACCTTGCTCGGTTGCAGCGAGCTTGAAGTTCGCCAACATCGCAAACAGCTCGGCGTCGTCGCAACGTATAAATCGGTCGACACATGCGCCGCCGAGTTTGAAGCCTATACGCCCTACTTCTATTCGACTTACGAAGAAGAAGACGAAACGCCGGCGAAAGATCCCGAGAAAAAACGGATCATGATTCTCGGCGGCGGTCCGAACCGGATCGGTCAGGGGATCGAATTCGATTATTGCTGCTGCCATGCCAGTTTCGCATTGCGCGAACTGGGGATCGAATCGATCATGGTCAACAGCAACCCCGAGACCGTGAGCACCGACTACGACACCAGCGATCTCCTCTTTTTTGAGCCGTTAACGACCGAAGACGTGCTCAACATTTGCGATCGCGTGCAGCCTGACGGGGTGATCGTGCAATTCGGCGGGCAAACGCCGCTGAACCTGGCCCGCGCTTTGGCGACGGCCGGCGTGCCGATTATCGGAACCAGCGTCGACACGATCGAAGCGGCCGAAGATCGCGAAAAGTTTCAGCAACTGCTGAATCAACTGGGACTGAAGCAGCCTGCCAATGCGATCGCGCGCACGATGACGCAAGCGCGTACCGAAGCGGCGAAAGTCGGCTATCCGTCGCTGGTTCGTCCTAGTTTCGTGCTCGGCGGCCGCGCGATGGAGATCTGTTACGACGACAAGCAATTCGAGCGTTTCGTCGCCGAAGCGTTTCTGGTCGCGCAAGGCCAACCGGTCTTAATCGATCGCTTTTTGGAAGATGCGACCGAAGTCGACGTCGACTGCATCAGCGACGGAGAGAACGTCGTCGTCTCCGGCATCATGGAGCATATCGAAGAAGCAGGCGTCCACTCGGGCGACTCGGCGTGTGCGATTCCTCCGTACAGCTTGCCTGGCCCGGTGGTGAACGAAATTCGGGCGGCGACGATCGCGATGGCGCGCCAACTGAAAGTAGTCGGCTTGATGAACGTGCAGTTCGCCGTCAAGCAAGAAGAAGGCAAAATGAACGTCTACGTGCTCGAGGTCAATCCGCGAGCCAGCCGGACCGTGCCGTTCGTCGCCAAAGCGACCGGCATGCAAGTCGCCAAAATCGCGGCCAAAGTGATGACTGGGCAAAAGCTGCCTGACTTGGGAGTGACGCAAGAACCGATTCCGGCGCACGTCTCGATCAAAGAGTCGGTCTTTCCTTTCCGCAAGTTTAGCGGCGTCGACATCGTGCTTGGCCCCGAGATGCGTTCGACCGGCGAGGTGATGGGCATCAGCGAACGCTTTTCGATCGCATTCGCCAAAAGCCAACTGGCGGCCGGGGTCGTATTGCCGCAACCGGCGGACGGCAAAATCTTTCTGAGCGTATCGCCGCGTCATAAAGATCAAATTGTCGATATCGCCAAACGGCTCGATTCGCTCGGTTTCCAATTGGTCTGCACCGAAGGGACTGCCGCACGTCTCCGCGAGGAAGGCTTGAACGTCGAAAAGATTAAGAAGCTGGCGGAAGGTCACCCCAACTTGCTTGATCTGCTGATCGACGGCGCCGTTTCGCTGGTCATGAACACTCCCAGCGGAAAAGGGGCTCGTACCGACGAAGGCCGTATTCGCGCCGCGGCGGTCCAGCATGGCGTCCCTTGCATCACGACGATCCAAGCGGCCGAAGCGGCGGCCAAAGCGATGGAGGCGTTGCGTCAAGGCGAAATGCATGTACTGTCGCTTCAAGATCGCTTTCAAAAAATGCAAAGCGGTTCGTAATCGCGCCATAATATAAGCCGATCTTGGCGGCTGAGCGACGCTCCGCTCCGGCCGCCTGATCGCCGGCGTCTTTCGATCGGCGATCAATATCTTTCGCTGGTTGGCGAATCACTCTCGGGCAACGCCAAATATTGGCCTGCTTCCCGTCACGCTGATAGACTGGCGCTACGACGATCGATTCGACAAATCTGCGGTTGCGACGGCACTTTATGAAAAAAAAGACTCGCTATTTATGGTTGATCGCCGGCTGCGTCCTGCTGGCGTTCGGCTTGCTTCTTTGGTTTGTCGTCGGCCCTTCAGGCCCGATCGTGGTCTCGAAGCGAACGACCTATTTAACGGCCCCGCTTCGCGACGACGGCCTGGTTGACTACGAAAAAGCGATCGTCGAGATGCAAGCGGCTCAAGTCTCGCCCCAGGAGAACGCCGCCGTTCCTTTTATTCAGGCGATGTGGCCCTGCCAGTTTGATCCCCAAGCCCAGGTCGACGTCTGCGGTGCGATCGGAATCCCGATTCCTTCGCAAACCGGAATGACCTCGTTTCACGACGAGGCGATGCAACTAGAGACGGCCGCTTGGTTAAATCAGCAGCAAGAAACGAAGTTAGGCGCCAACCAATTTCAACCGATAGCGCCGCTAGAGACGATGGATATCCTTTGCGCCGCCTACGACGTCGTCTGGACGCGAGACCAATTGCCGCCGCTGGCAGCTTGGGTCGATCGGCAAGCGCCGCACTTCGCTAAACTGCGCGAGATGAACGAGCGACCGAAGTTCTTTTTGCCTTCTCCTGCACTGGTCAATCAACAGCACGATACGCTTTTAGCGTCGACATTGCCTTCGGTGCAAGTTCGTCGCGACGCGTCTCGTGCGTTAACGTTGCGTGCATTTTTGCACATCGGCGAAAATCAGCCCGTCGAAGCCTGGAAAGACATTCAGACGATTTTTTCGTTGAGCCGTTGCCACTCGCAGCCAGGCTTTTTAATTGAGTTGCTTGTCTGCAACGCGATTCGCGGGGTCGCGTTTGAGCAACTGCTAAAGCTAATCGACAGCGGGCAATGCGACGCCCAACTGCTTGACGAAATCGAACGGTACTTAAAGCGAATGAAGCCGTTCGACGAGGTCGCTTCTTCGATCAATATTATGGAACGTCTCGCCGGACTCGATGCGGCGATCGGTCTTAGCACGCACGAAATCAATGCCGCCCATTTGACCATGGGCCCCAGCGGCATGCTCGAAACATGCGCGAACGCTCCGTACGATCGCAATGCGATGCTCGCTAAACTCAATCAGTGGTACGACCGAATTACGGCAGTCGTCGAAATCGACGACCTGGATGATCGGCGAGCGGCGCGAGATCAATTGGAAATCGATATCCATACCGAGTTGCAAAACGTCACCCAGCCTGGCGCGGTCGCCGCCGCCATTTTGAATCAAAGCGCCCGGGGCGAAATGGTCGCCCAAATGTTGGCGGGGCTATTGATACCGGCCGTTTCGCAGGCTTCGCAAGCCGAAGAGCGCGTCAACGCGCAAAGACAATTGCTTCTCGTCGTCGTGGCGTTAGAAAAGTACAAAATCGAAACAGGAACTTATCCGGATACGTTGACCCCGTTGGTCGATCGAATCGATCCTCGCTTGCTGCAAGATCCGTTTGCCCAAGGACTGCTACGATACGAGCGTCGCCCGCCTGGCTATCTGCTGTACAGCGTTTTTCATAATCGGCAAGACGACGGCGGCGATTCTCAAAGCGGCGAGATCGTCGACGGCGACTGGACCAACGGCCCGCCGACCAATGGTTATCAAAATGCCGATCAGGTAATCCGGCTACCGCTGCCTGCAAGATCGCTTGCCGATATGCTGCCCTGGAACGCTCAACCGGTTGGGGGCGATTCGACCGATTCGCTTGAAGAAAAGCCAGGCACGGAAGCGTCGCAAGTGAATTCGCCGCAACAAGACGCGGCGGAAGAATAAAAAACGCCGGTCCCCCAACCGGAACCGGCGATATAGCGTTACGCTCGCAAATGCGAGAATGTGACGATCTTAGTTTTGCCGTGCGACTTGTCGGTCGCTATCCGCTTGCAAGCGTTGCAACTTCGACAGCAACTCTTGGATCTCATTTCGCAATTGCTTGTCC
>JBITAD010000671.1:0-5318 GCA_044439945.1 Blastopirellula sp. JB062 | reverse complement strand
GTGCTTGCCGTATCGCCGCTCGGAACCATCCCAGGCGTCTCGATCTTTACCGGCGCATTAATCTTTATCGTCGCGGCGCAGATGCTTTTTTCGCGGTCGAGCATTTGGCTTCCGAGCCGACTCCTCGCTTTTTCCTTTCCCCGGCAGCGCCTCGTCAGCGCGGTCGAGTCGACTCGCCCCTGGGCGGTATGGGTAGAAACCTGGATCCATAGCCGACTTTCTTTTTTGACCGAAGAGCCGTTTCTACAACTGATCGCTTTGTTGGTTATGACGCTTGCCGCCCTTTTTATCCCGCTCGCGTTTCTTCCTTTCGCCGTCGCCGTGCCGGGTACGGCTATTGCGCTGATCGCCCTGGGGATAACCGCTAAAGATGGGCTCATCGTATTAGGAGGTTTCACTTTGAGCCTTGCGGCGATCGTGCTGACGGTTCTGTATTGGCCGTTTTAAACTGGCATACCCTACGGCGAAAATAAATTTGCGACTTCTCAGATTCTGACCTAAATTTGAGTTGTTCGGCTGATGGGCCCTTACGGTCTATCTGGCTCCAGATGACCGCAGTCGAACAGGGACGCTACACGGAGCGTTAGGCAACTGACCCGTAGCGTGAACCCGACGCGCGTTGACGCCTAGCAATCGCGCGCCGGGTTTATTTCTTTTCTTGCCAACCGCCGCTAGCGAATGACTCCTAACGATGCGTCGGTGGCGCATTATCTAAACGCTCTGATTTCTGAACTGGCCGTTGTCGCCTCATGCTGATCGTCGCACCGACAGCGGCGCCCTCTTTAGAAAGGCGGGAACGGGCAAAACGACGCTTTTAATGAAAGTGGCATGGGCTTTGCCCATTCATCTCTTCATGAAATACCCCCACGCAATGCATGCTTGCGATTTTACGATGACCTTGAAAGAGGAGACTACGATGACGAAGACCATGTGGAAATGGCGAAAGGGTTGGATGGGCCTGCTTGGCGTCTGCGCGATGGCGCTGCCAATTGCCGCTCAAGAGACCGATCCGAGTCAACCGACCCAAGATTTGACCGAAGCGATCGAAGGACCTGCGCAAGTCGACGTTAAAGCGGATGTTGATCTTGACGCCGACGCCCCGCCTGCGGTCCAACCGGACGACGCATTGCCTGTGCCGGCGACTCAAGGAGACGCCGCCGTCGATGTTGACGTCGAGGCTGACCGTCCGCCTCGACTAGACTCGCAAATCGAAGGCGACGCAAAAACGGCTCCGGCGCTGCCGCCGAATGTCGCACCTGACGCTAACGCCGACGCCCAGGCCGAGATCGAAATGCGAAATCGTGCTGATCGAGATCGCGGGGACCGCCGCGACCGAGATCAATATCGTGATCGCGATGACGATCGAAACGCACGTTGGCGATATAAACGCCACAACGGCGAATGGTGGTATTGGACTCCCGCCGGTCATTGGATGTTTCATCGGGGCGGTAATTGGGTAACGTACGACCGTGCGAACTACGCTCGCCCGCGACACTACCAACCGCATCGCACGTACTATCGAGGAGACGGTTACTACGACCGCGGTTACTACGACGGAGGTCGCCGCTCGTACTATCGAGGCGGGTATGCCCCGTACCGCGGCGGCTATTACGATCGCGGTTATCGACGCGGATACGATCCCTACTACTACCGTGACCGCGGCGCTCGCCAAGGCGCTGACATCGGCGCCGGAATCGGCGGCGCGATCGGAGGGCGGCGAGGCGCCGACATCGGCGCTGGAATTGGCGCCGCGATCGGCAGCGATTAATTTTGCAAAAAATATTAAACATAGCTGAGGTTCAGCAAGAGCGTCGCACCGATTCGGTGCGGCGTTTTTTTGTCGAGATCCTCGCTTCGCTGAAATAGCGACTGTAGAGAATCGAAAAACTACTTTACAATCCAGCTAGATTGGCAACTTGGCTCGAAAGGCTTTCGCATGAAATGGTCGTTAAGAATCGGAACGCTGTTTGGCATCGGCGTCTACGTCCACTTCACTTTCCTGATTATTTTGATCTGGTTCGCCGCAATCCATTGGACGCGTGGCGATGACCTGAGCGACGCGCTGCTGGGTATGGGCATGGTCGTGGCGATCTTTGCGATCGTGGTTCTACACGAACTTGGCCATGCCCTCGCGGCACGACGATACGGCATCGGAACCAAAGATATCACGCTGCTTCCGATCGGCGGCGTCGCCCGGCTGGAACGAATGCCGGAAGATCCTAAACAAGAATTCGTCGTCGCAATCGCAGGACCGCTGGTCAACGTCTTCTTAGCGATCGTATTTCTCGTGCTTGCCTTACTAATCGGCACGCTAGGATCAGATCGCAGCATGGCGTTGCAATACCTCAGTTCGGTGATTGACGAAAACTCGTCGATTTCCACCATGACCGACCTAACCATTTGGCAGCAAGCGGCGTCTATCTGCTTCGTCATGTTCGGCTTTAACGTCATTATGGTCATCTTCAATTTGCTTCCTGCCTTTCCGATGGACGGCGGTCGCGTGCTGCGGGCATTTTTGGCGATGAACATGGACTACGTCAAAGCGACGCAAATTGCGGCTGGAGTCGGCCAGATGATGGCCTTTCTCTTCGGCTTCGCGGGCCTCTTCTATAATCCTTTTCTTGTGTTTATCGCCTTATTCGTCTGGATGGGGGCGACCTCCGAGGCCTCGATGGTAACGCGCAAGTTCGCGCTAACCGGCATTCCGATCCGCAGCGCGATGATTACGCACTTTCAAATCGTCCGCCCTGACGAAACGCTAGGCGCGGCGGCAGGTCACGTCCTGGCCGGTTTTCAGCAAGACTTTCCAGTCGTCGAAGGAGACCGAGTGGTCGGCATGCTGACCAAACACGATCTGCTAAAAGCGTTGGCCGAAAATGGGAACGCCGCGGCGGTCAGCACCGTGATGCGCACCGACTTTCAAGTCGCGACCCCAGGCGAAATGCTGCAAACCGCATACGAACGCCTGCAACAAGGCGCCTGCAATTCGATGCCGGTCGTCGCCGGCGGAGAATTGGTCGGCGTGATCGATCTTGAAAACGTCGGCGAGTTTATCGCAATCCGGTCGGCGCTACGCCAGAGTCATGGCTAGAATAAAGCCTTTTCGACGCCCCCGCTTCAGGATAGATACCGTTGCCTGACCCATCTGCGAATCAAGCGTTAGGACGCGCCATATACGCTGGCGACGCCGCACGCGTGCAAGAAATACTCGCCGCCGACCGTTCGCTCGTACGCGACTTCGTTACCACCGAAGATCTTCAACGCTCTTGGCTCAATCTCGCGGTCAAACGAGGCGAGCCGTCAGTCGTCGAGGTAATGCTAGACGCCGGATACGACATCGACGTTCAACTTATCCCGACCGGCGAAACGCCGCTGCATACGGCGATTACGCATGAAAAAGACGCCGTGGTCGAATTGTTAATCGCGCGAGGCGCCAATCCCAACCTAGATCGCTCGCTAGTCGCCGCATTAAATTGGAAATTGCCCCCGGAACGTCGCCTTAGATATGTGACGCTGCTACTCGATCAGGGCGCCGATTTGAATCGTTTGTATGATCTTTATGGCGATCCCGGCTGCCGACTTGCGGCGCTTGATTGGACCGATGATCCGGCGGTCATCCATCTGCTTCGCAGTCGTGGCGCGAAAAACGCCGACGAATTGCAGACCGACAACTGAAGGCTCCGCTTTACCGGCGGAGTAAAACGCCCCCACTCGAATCTGTTTCATGCTCCTCCCATTCTCGCCGAAAGGCTCTTTCCATGAAATTCTTCTTGGTCGCCGTCGCGCTGTTTAGCGTCGCCTCGCCCTCGTTGGCCGAAAACATCTCGATCAACCTTTGGCCCGAGGGACAAGTCCCCGGGCAATCCCGAAACGTCAAAGAAGAAATCGTCGAAGAAATCGATGATCGAATCGGGCGAAAAGTAACCAAAGTGACCAAGCCGATGATGACGCTTTATCAGGCGCCGCCGGAAAATCGCAGCGGAGCCGCCGTCGTCGTATGCCCTGGCGGCGGCTATAACATTTTGGCCTATGACCTGGAGGGAACTGAGGTCGCCCAATGGCTAAACGAGATCGGCGTGACCGCCGTAGTGCTGCATTATCGCGTGCCGAGAGCGAAAGGCGACCATCAAATCGGTCCGATGCAAGACGCTCAGCGGGCCATCCGACTCACGCGACAACATGCCGCCGAGTGGGGAATCGATCCAACGCGGATTGGCCTAATCGGCTTTTCTGCAGGCGGCAATTTAGCCGCCAACAGCAGCGTTGGGCATGCGTTGAAAACCTACGATCCCATCGATCAAGCCGACGAACGAAGTTGCCGGCCTGACTTTCTCATACTCGTTTATCCCGCTTATTTAATCGTCGATGACGATAGCGTCACGTTGAATGATCGAGCAGCCGTCACCCAAGAAACGCCGCCGACCGTCATGATTCATGCCGCGAACGATCCAGTACCTTGCAACAACAGCATCGCGTTTTTTCTAGACCTCAATCGTCATAAGATACCGGCCGAATTGCATGTCTACCCAACCGGCGGTCACGGCTATGGGCTGCGCCCCAGCGAACATGAAGTGACCCGCTGGCCCACGGTCGTCGCACGATTTCTGCAAAAACAAGGAATCGTGCCTGAGAAAAAGTAGTCCGAACGCATCGCTTGCAAGAAACAACGAAGGGGCCCCATCGAAAGGGCCCCTGTTTGTTTCGCGACCTCGGGGCGCTTAGAACGCATCCGACGGAATGACTTGCCCATCCTGACGATTGGCTAAGTTACGATAAACCTGCATCTCGATGGTTTCCGTAATCAAGTGAACTGAACCGTCGCAAAATGCGAAGTTGGTGCCGGCAGGATGTCGACTCCGAAAATCTTCCGGGTGGTTGTCATCGTCATTCGGCGGATGGACGTCGACGATTCCCAAAATTCGCTCAATTGCATACTCCGATTCGCTGACCGAACCGACCCAAGTCGAAGGGGCTTCCTCCGTAAAGGTACGCTCGCCGCAGAGGAACGTATTCGACGTGCCGTCGGTGACGTACGCGAAGTTGGTGTTGCTATTGTGATGAAAAACGCCGTTGCCGCTGCACTTCTGCCCCGCCGTCAGATCTTCGCAATCTTCAATCGTTATCGCGCCATTGTCAGTGGAACCGAAGACGCCGATATAGCTCGCCGAGGCAAGTTCGAGGTCTTCATCGTCATGCCCGCCCGACTCCTCATGGCCATGGTCTTCGCCATGCACTTCAAACGTAAACGGAGCGCGATCCGAAGGACAATGATAGCCCTGCACATGATGCACTCGTACTTCTTCATGCGCTTCGGCTCG
>JBITAD010000670.1:4716-5333 GCA_044439945.1 Blastopirellula sp. JB062 | reverse complement strand
AAGTCTCCGATCGGCTCAGGCGTTTCGATCATCTCCAAGGGATCGCCTGTCAAATGATTCGAGCGAATTTGCCAATCGGCCGCGTTGAGCGGGCCAGGATCAACCCAAATGCCGCGCTCATCCAATTGCATCGTCCCCATGTCGAGATCTAGGCTGCGACGCAAAATTTCGTAATTGACGGCAACCCCCAAAAAGTCGTTTTGGGCGCTCAATAGGCTGTCTAGCGCGTTAATCAAGTCACGGGCGGTCGACGAATTGAACTGTTGCTGAGCCTGATTCGGCTTCGACGGCTCTTGCAGCCGCAATTGCGTTCGCTCGACCTGCGAAATCGCGACTTGCACCGCGGCTCGGCGCAGTTCGAAGTTGATCTTGTTGATGTCGATCGTACGAATCGTATCGCGCAATCCGCGTGAGACGAGATCGCGAAACGCATAATAGCTGCGTCGCGTTCGCTCGTATTCGATTTGCGCTTCGCGATAGTTGTTCCGCTCGATTAGTCGCGTTACCGGGGCGTCCCACTGCAGGCCTACTCGCAGACGTCCATTATCGGAATTGAATTTGACCGGATTCTTTCCGACCGTGCCGAGGTCGCCGGAAAAGACGATGTCGAGATCGGC
>JBITAD010000670.1:0-4706 GCA_044439945.1 Blastopirellula sp. JB062 | reverse complement strand
CTTCTAGATCATTGGCGAAAAAGCCGATCTGTCGCCACGAATCGACCAAGGCCGCTTGTGCGTTCATCCAATCGCGGCGATTCGCCCGAGCGATCTCCAACGCTTCGTCGGAGCCGATGTCGACGTTCGTCAACGTGATTGACTCGGTACGAGCGCGAGCTTGGACCAGCGACAATCCTAACACGTCGCTAATCAGCGACGAAATTTCGCTAGGCGCCTGACTAAATACCTCAGCTTGGGCTCTTTGGAAGAGCGCCTGCGGGGTCAAATTGGGAGCATCTTCTTGCAATTGTCGAATGTCGGCGATCAACTTCTCGAGCGATTCGCCATGCTTTAAAAAATCTTCATCCAGATCTCTTTGGATCGCGTCCAATTGATCCGGCAAACGCTGCAATCGCCCTGTGCTCAGCACGCCGTTGGTCACCGACTCTTGCGAGGTCGGCTTATCGTTTTGCGAACTGTACTCAGCTAACTGGCGTTGGATCTCATTCAACTCTTCAATGCGCTGCGGCAGCATCGCGCGCAGCCGCTCGACGTCTTCGGAAACGAGCGGCGCAAACTCGCTGGAAACCCGATCATGCAGCGTTTGGATCAGTTGCAATCGCTGGGCAATGCCGGCGAACGTCGCCTGCGTCTCTTCATTCCAAATCAATTCCGGCATCAACGGCTGATTCGGATTTATTTCGACATCGTCCGGGTCAGGCAACATGCCGATCACTGACTCGCCCAAAGCGACTTGCAAATCGGTCAGTTCGTTCTGAACACGCGTAAACGACGGTTCGATCAGGTTGAACTGACTAAAGAAAGGATCAACGTCAAGCGTCACGTTCAACTCTGGCGGCAAACCGAGATCAATTTTGTAGAGATCCAATCGGTTAGCGAACGAGGCTCGATTGGCCAACAACGAACTTTGCTCTCGAAAGAGCGCCTGTCGGGTCAGCTCGACTTGAAACGAGTCGATGCGTCCAGATTCAAAATACGACTCAAGTTGCGTTAAACTGCTGCGCAGCCCCGCAATGTTCGCTTCTTGATTCCGAATATTTTGCTCGGTTTGCAGCAGCCCCATATAGCCGCCTGCCGAGAACGATCCGCTTGAGCCGATACCGGGTAATCCGACTCCGCCCGGGCCGGGACCTGGTCCGGCCGAACGACCGGCGACAATCTCTAAATAGAAGCCGCGTTGATATCGCTCCATTTGTCGCACGTTCGCCAACAGGTCGCGTTCCGACTGCGTCAGTTGCTCTAACACGACCCGGCGCCCCCCTCCGCGAAGCAGCGGTTGCACTAGCGAAAAGTCGATCAACGAATTCACGGAATGGGTATTCGGTCCCGAGAACTCCCACACCAACTGATTAGCGAATCCGACCACAAGTTCGCCGCCGGTAGCGAACAATTTCTCCATCTGAACGCCGCGAGTGTTCGCCTCTAGCTGACTCGAAGAGCCGGCCCCGCTCCGCTCCGGTCCATCAGCCGTAAAAAACGTTTCGTATCCGCCGAAAAATTGAGCGTCGAATCGAAACCGTTGAAAACTGACGTCAAGCGCCGAAAGATACAAATCCTCGACTTCGGTCTGATAATCGCGCGAGTTCAGTCGGGCCAACTCGACGACCCGATCATCGGTCAGAGTTAGCGTGCCGTCGGGGTTCATCGGAAGATAAGATAACCAAGCGGGGTTTTCGGAAGTGTCGACCACTCCGTCTTTCGTCCAGTCTTGATAGTTCTTTTTCCCGTCGACGTAATACATCAACTCGTTCGCCGTCGGATCGTCGAGCGGCTGCGGCGGAAAGTCTTCGGAGTACGGATCGTACATCCGCGACTCGGGACTGGGATAAACCGAATAATCAGGCAAGCTCCAGCGAGGGTCGCTCGCCTTTTGTGCGACTAGATGATAGGCGTCGGCGTCGGCTTGTTCGTGATAAAAGCCGCGTGAGCGAAAGCAGCCGGCGATTAGGCTTAGCGCAAGGAGGCAAGCGACGCTCAGCGCCGCGCCGCGCGAGCCCGATCGTAATTGGTCATGTCGTCGTTTCATGAATTCATTTCCGGACTTAAGCCGCGCGCTCGGCTAAAGAAGAAGCGGGAAGATGCGAAGAGGTTGCGTGCAGTTGATCGGCGTACTGAAGCGTTTCGGCTGCGAGCGGCGAACATCGCTCGACTTCGTCCAACTCGCTCCAGCGCTCGGCGATTTCAGCCCCGATTTCTTTCACGACGCTCAGGCCTGCCGTCGTCAGGCTCCATCGTTGACGCCGGCGGTCGTGCGGATCGCGTTGCGAGTCGATCCACTCGCGCTGCCGCAATCGTTCGACCAGAGCGCTGATCTGCGCTGGAGATACCGCCAAACGCTCGGCCAGCTCTCGTTGCGAAGGAGGATCTTGGTCATCCGCATAGGCGGCCAACACTAAGAATTCGTTTTCGCTCAGCGGAGCGTCGCGAAGCGCCGCCGCCAACATGCGGCGGACCATGCGATCTAATTGACCGGCCGATTCGGCCAATCGTGCGAAAATTCGCCATCGACTAGAGACGGAATCTTCGGTCTGCATGCGGCCCCCCCCTTGAACCGGCAGAATCGGAAGCCGAAACGGCTCAACGACGCCGGACCTTGCGAATCATTCCAAATATGACGATTGTGCTGCTGAATGATTCGTCGCGCAAAGCGTTCTAACTTGAATCATTCAGGCAAGTTCGCCTTGCCGGAAACTAGGCAATTTGAGAACAGGCCGAACGAGAACTGGCCCCCTACCGGGGTGGAAGCTAGACTATTTCTTGGTAAATCTATCCTTCGTCGAGTCGCAAGTACTATGTTAAAAAGAGGTTACGATCATTCTGCAGCACAAACAAACTTGACTGCCCATTTTCCCTAGTCTATTATCGTCCCATCTTCTGCGCCCTCAATTTCAGCAGAATTTCTGCTACAAGGCAGATATACGAATTACACTAGAGAGGCCTGTCCGTTTGGACGGCGTCGCTTGCGATCCACATCCGGCTACCTTCTCCGTTCGAGCCAATAAGATCTGACATGACAATTTTCTACATCGTGATCGCGGTGCTGGTCCTGCTGTTTGGGATCTTGTCGTATCTCAACTTTCAGACTTGGCACATCGTCACTGTGATCGCGACGTTCTGCACATTTTTCGCAGCCTTCGCTTTCGTCGTGCTCAGTTCATTGGTCCTTAAAACCCAAGCCGCGTGGCGAGCCGACTATCAGAACAAAGCTGAGATGCATGCGCGCCTTGAGACCGAGATCGAGGTCTTGGAGACGGGCGCCGCCATCAATCCGTTGACCGGTAATCTCGTTACGACCGATGACCCGCTAGGGTCAATATTGACCGCCAATGCCGAGCTAAAACGGGTCATGCATGGTCGCGGTCGGATTTGGCGCGGATGCCAAGCGGGACAACTCGCTCAAAATTCGATCGAAGTCGTCATGCCGACTCGGCAGCCGGATCCCACCAATCCCAACGCTCCCGCGCCCACTCAAGATCGCTCGCTCACCGTCGATACGGTGCTGTACGCGTTCGGCGAAGTGCCGCGCGACGGAATCGTTTTACCCGGCGTCTACTTGGGCGAGTTCATCGTGACGATGACCAATTTCCCGAACGTCACTCTCGAACCGGCGTTGCCCCTTTCTCCGCAACAAACGCAGTTGATCAATCTTGGCGGCAGTTGGACGTTGTACGATCAAATGCCGACCGATAATCGCGAAGCCTACGCCGATCTCGATCAACCGGTTGTTGAGAAGATTATTTCCGAATCATTCAACTGGGGGCAAGGCGACCCTGCCGCCTCCGTCGAACTGGTTCAACAAATCACGCGTAGCGGCAAACCGGCCGATCCGAACGATCCTCCCGCAACCGTTTGGAAACGCGTCACCTTTTTGCAAGACCACGCGGTCGACGTCGACTCCGATTCGGACATTTCCGGCCCTCGCGAAAACTTCGAATCTGCAACCGGTTTGGCGGTCGCTCCAGACCTAAAGCAAGGCGCGCCGACCGAATTCAAACAGGGCGATACCCTGGTTCTCGACGCGACGACCGCCGAGGAATTGGCCGCTGACGGTACCGTGAAGATCGAAGAAGAGATCTATCGTCGTCCGTTGCACGACTTTAGCAGCGAATTCCGCTTCGCATATTCGATGCTCAACAGCTTACGCGACCAAATCGCCGCCTATCAAACCGAGATCGGTCTGACCGACGCACAAATTACCCGCACGCAAGATGTGATCACACGCCGCGAAGCGCTCGGCACTTCGCTCGACAATGACTTAAATCAAGTCACGCGTGAATATGAGCAAATTTCAGCCTACAGCGATCGCCTGAACGCCCACCTGAAAAACGTTTTGGCCGAAGTAAGCCGCACCTATCGCTCGGTCCAAACATTGCGCGAAACGCTGGTGAAGACGCAAGAATCGCAACAAGCCGAGATTGATCAGCGTCTGACCGCCGAAGAGCAGCAAACGGCCCTGTAACGGCGCCGCACCCTATTTCTTCGCAGTGCTGCGGCGCCATGCTAGCGCCGCAGTTTTTTTCAGTTTCCCAGTCCGTCCAACGCGGAATCTGCTCTAGGTCGCCGCTCGGCGGCCTGTTAAACTTGCCCGCTGCGGATGGCTCGCCCCCGGGCTCAACTCCGCGTCGCAGCGACAGGGATGTTCGCCGTGACCGCTAGATTACATCTGTACGACGGTACGCCTCGCATGAAGAACGGAATCTTCT
>JBITAD010000669.1:0-5333 GCA_044439945.1 Blastopirellula sp. JB062 | reverse complement strand
ACGAACGCAGTTTCGTAACCGACTCTGGGCAAAATGTCGAACGTCGCGCATGGATCGTGCGGCGGAGTTACTATCAAGGACGATATCGTGCGAAATTGCCGCCAAAGAACTGCTTTCACGCTCGCGATTGGGTGTGGATTGTCGCTCTTGCTAGCAAATTCCGAAATCAGCTTCGGACAAGGATTTGACCCCGCGACTATTGACCCGGCGTTGCTTGCGCCATCTCCGGTCGGTCCAGGGATGACGCCGAGCCGACCTTTGATCGTCGCTTTGCAGATCACCGGTAATAAAACGACGCAAGAAGCGAAGATTCGCTCGATGATTCGTTCACGGGCCGATCGCGAATTTGACCCTGAGATGATTCAGTCCGACGTGCGAAAGTTGGCCGAGTCCGGCTTATTTCGCGACGTGAAAATTTTGACGCAAAAATCGTCTGAAGGGATCGTCGTAACCTTTCAGGTATTCGAGCGACCGGCGATTAAGTACGTCGAGTTCTTGGGCAACGAATCAGTCACCGAGAAGGCCCTGCTGAAAAAGTCGGGTTTGGAAGTAGGCGGCGCGCTCAATCGATTTGTCGTCGAGGATGGGCGCCGACGTATTGAAGAATATTATCGCACTCGCGGCCACGGAATGGCGACGGTGACAATCGCCGAAGGCGATAGCAAAGAAGACGAAGGGGTCGCCTACATGATCCACGAAGGTCCGTTGGCCCGCGTTTGGCGAACGGATTTTGTCGGCAATTCGATCGCTTCGGGAGCGCGGCTCGAAACGCAAATCAAATCAAAGCCGGGCATCTTGTGGTACTTTCGCGGCAAGGTCGATCTAGAGCAGGTCGACGCCGACGTCGAAACGCTTACTTCTTATTATCGAGGCCTTGGTTATTTCAAAGCTCAGGTCAATCGAATCATGGAATATTCCGATTCGGGACAGTGGGTCAATGTGACGTTCGTCATCGACGAAGGGCCGCGATACGAAGTACGAAGCGTCTCGTTCGTCGGTCAAACGAAATACACCGCCGAGCAATTAGCGACGCAAGTTAGTTTGATGGAAGGCGAGTATTTCGACCAGAAAAAGATGAATACCGATTTGTCGGCGCTGACTGATTTGTACGGCTCGCAGGGGTACATACATGCCGACGTCAAAGCGGAGCCTCGCTTTTTGGAAGAGCCGGGCCAGCTTGACTTGGTCTATGACATCCGCGAAGGAGATCAATATCGGGTCGGCAAGATCGACGTCAAAATCGACGGCGAATTTCCGCATACGCAACGCGACGTGGTGTTGAATCGGCTTGATTTGGTGCCTGGAGATATCATTGATATTCGGAAAATTCGCGATAGCGAGCGGCGTTTGATTGCCTCGCAGTTGTTTGTGAACGAGCCGCATCGCGGCATCAAGCCGACGATTCAAGTCAAGCCGCCCGAAGTGAGCGATATCGCCGATCAGCGCTCCAGCAATTCCGGGCCTACGTATCGTGGGCAAAGCCCAGAACCGAATGCGCGACCCGCGGGCTACTACCCGCCGCAAACGCCGACGGTCTGGATGGGGCGCCCTGCCGCTCCGCCGGAATTGCGTCCGTCTCGGTACTCGGCGAACCCCGCCGCTGCTGCTTGGTAACCATGAAGCCTGCGACATAGACAGAGGCGACCTCCCCCCGGTCGAGAAGGATTCCTTCGTGCGAGATAGCTGTAAACTCGAAAGCCTTACGCTGCTGTCGATCATTCTGACGATGGTCGGTTGCGTCGCGCCTGGCCCCCACGTCGCCGCTGTTCCATCGACGTTCCAATCCGACGCCGCTCGCCAAGGGCAAGTCGCCGTCGCTAAACCGCCGATCGTTCGCGCCCAAGATGCGCCGTTGAATGCGGTCGCGCCGCGCCAAGCGTCGCCTGGCAACACGAATCAATATCGCGGCGGAATGCCGGCATCAGGCGAGCCGATTCGCCAGGTGCAATACGAAACGCCGCCGCTGCCGCAAGCTCCCGTCGCTCAAGTTCCGGCAAATGGTCAACCGGCGGCGTCGCCCGTGTATGGAGCACCAGCTCAGAACGCGTATCCGCAATCAAGCGTCGTCGGCGCCGCACCGTACAATCCGAACGCTTATGAGCAAGCGGTCGGCAACAGTTACGCGCAGCAGCCGTTGCCGCCGCCGGCAGCCGTTCCCCCGTTGGGCAGACCGATGGGCGGAGCGCCGATCTATAGTCCGCCGCTAGGCCCGGATGCGATCGTCGGCCCCAATCCTATGTATGATCCTGGTCGAACCGCCGACATTTTGGTTAACGCCCAAGAGGCGCAGACAGGACGATTTCAATTTGGCGTCGGCGTCAACTCTGACGCGGGCGTGACCGGCTCGATCGTGGTCGACGAACGGAACTTCGACTATGCCGCGCTCCCGACAAGTTGGGATGACGTTTGGAATGGGCGTGCATTTCGCGGGGCGGGGCAAGGGTTTCGGTTGGAAGCTTTGCCGGGGACCGAGGTGCAGCGATACATGGCGACTTTTACTGAGCCATATTTGTTTCGCACCAACGTCAGTATGAATTTGAGCGCCTACTACTTCGATCGAATCTATCGCGATTGGAACGAAAACCGAGTCGGCGGTCGGGTCGGTTTGGGGTATCGTTTGACGCCGGATTTGTCGGTTGGCGCCAACATACGGATGGAGAACGTCGACATTTCCGACCCTCGATTAAATACTTCGCCCTCGTTGAACGCCGCCTTGGGATCGCATGATTTGTTTAGCGGTCAAGTGCTGATCACGCATGACACGCGCGATCAAGCGTTTTCGCCGACGGAAGGGCACTTGCTCGAATTCAGCTTTGAACAAGCGTTTGGCGCTTATAGCTTTCCGCGGGCCGAAGTTGATATGCGGCGGTATTTTCTGTTACGAGAACGACCTGACGGATCAGGGCGACACACGCTCGGCTTATCGGCCCGAGCAGGCTTTTCAGGCTCGAATACGCCCATCTTCGAGAATTATTTCGCAGGCGGCTATTCGACATTGCGCGGTTTCGATTTCCGCGGAGTCGGACCTGTCGAAGGGGGCGTCTACACCGGCGGTCCTTTCCGGGTGTTGGGCTCGATCGAGTATATGTTTCCGATCACGGCCGACGACATGCTGAAAGGGGTGATCTTTACCGACGTCGGCGCCGTAGAGGAATCGACCAAATTTGTGGCCGATTCGTTTGACGTTGCGCCAGGTTTCGGGCTTCGTATTTCGGTTCCCGCGCTTGGCCAGGCTCCGATCGCGCTCGATTTCGCTTTCCCGGTTAACAAGGCGGATACCGATCGCACGCAGGTCTTCAGCTTCTTCATCGGCTACGCACGCTAAAGCTAACCGGCACTAATAAGTTCGCCATTCAAAGTATTCTCGATGGTACCCAGTGTGGCCGGTCCAATGAGGCCGGGTTGCGCAAGCTCCAAAATAGCCGTAGCTATAGGCTGGGGTACTGACCGAATAGCCGTATCCTTGGTTGTAACGCCCGTAGTAAGGAGCGGCGTTCGATTTTTGCGGGGTCAAAATTAAATATGACGGGGGAGCGGCCTGCGCGCAAGCGGCCATTCCGAAAGTCATTGCGACTGACGCCAATAGAGTGCGAAGCATGAAGGCCCGTCCTTGCGACAAAGGAGAGATGCGACGATCCGCCAGAGATGGCGAGTCGGCAGTTAGACGCATCGGCTATCGCAAGCTGCGCGACTGACCGATGCTTGGCGGCGCGACTAGTTTTTTGCGAGAGAGTGAAGGTGATGACGGTTGCGTCAGTTGTGAGGGCTGCCTCGTTATTCGAGCGTTCGCCCGATCTCGTAGACTTCGGTCGCGTCGAGGGTTAAATCGTTGCGTTCAAACAGCCGCAAGAGAGCCGCTTGGTGGATCTTCATTTTGGTTCCGCCGACGCCGATCGCCCCATAGCAGATTCTGCCGTCGCGATCTTGCGCTTTGTCCATCGGGTCAACTCCTTGCAGGCCGACCGGCGGTGCGGCGTTGAGGTCGATTAGTACCTGAAGATCGCCCGCCTGGCCTAGCGTGCTTTCGTCGGCCAGTTTCACGTTGGCGGCTCCGGCGGCGATGACGACCGCGACCCCTTTCAACGCGTCAGCCAAGCTGGCTTGATCGGCTACGGCAAAAGGTTGCAGTCTGCCGGAACCGACATGTGGCTGCAGGCGATCGCAAACTGCCGTCGCTTTTTGCAGTTGTCGCGACGCGACCCGCACGTGAGCGCCTTGTTGGGCAAGCAACTGTGCGGCGCGTTGCCCTACGGGCCCGGTTCCGGCGAGCACCAAAGTTTCGGCGCCGGCCAATTGCAGATGCCTGCCTGCGGCTAATACCGCTGCAGCCGCCGTGGTGTTTGCGCCGTTAGGATCAAATAAGATCGAAACGCGCATGGGGCCGAAGAAGCTGTCTAAGGCGGCGGAAAAGAGCTTGGCCGCGACGGCGACGTCGCTGCCGCCGATAAATATCGCCGAGTTCTTTAACTCGGCCGGAGAACGCGTGAAGATCAGCCCGTAAACGAGATCACGTACTTGGTCAGGCGAAACGTCGCCATGCCGAAAAAGTCGCTCGATACCGACGTCGACCGCAACGACGCTGTCAAACGTGCTGATTTGCGGATCAGAATCGAGTTGCAGCAAGATTTTTTGGGGCGACATGCGGCGTACTCCTTGGATGCGAAAAAGGGAAACCGCCGAAGCTCCGGCGGTTTCCCGTAAACGTCAAAAGAGCGACATGACGATCCGCTTAGAATCCGCGGAACGGATGGGCCGCTTTTTCTTTTCCGGCCAATACTTCATCGACGCCCGGTTTGCCCGACATCGCGCCGGCGATAGCATTCTTGGTCGCTTCGTAGTTGTAGTCGAAGATTTTTTTGTCGTCGGCCGCTTCCCAGTGAATGAAGACGCCGCAGACAATGACGAGATCTTCGCATTGATCTTTAGGGATTACGCCGGCTTCGACTGAGTCGGCCACCGCTTTTGCGACGGCGGCTTGCGCCGGGCCGAACATTTGAGTCGCCTGTTTGGCGCCTTTAATGGTGACTTTAGAAATCGTGACGGTGGCCGGTTTGACCAGCAAATTCGGCTCGAGCACGGCCAGCAGGTTTGAGTGACCGACCGTTTGCGTCGACAGCGCGTTGGCGAACGCCGTTCCGACGGGACCGCTTTTGGAGCCGATCATGAGATCAATATGGGCGACTTCATTACCATCGCCGGCGAGCGCTTCGCCAATGAACATCGACATGCGTAGTTTCTCCCGAAAGTGAAGATTGGATGGAGCGTCCCGAACTGGGCGCCGCATGGAGGAAAGGTTGGGGGGGCGGCGACCCTGGCAGCGCACATTCGCGATG
>JBITAD010000668.1:0-2548 GCA_044439945.1 Blastopirellula sp. JB062 | reverse complement strand
GATCGTCACCGTCATTAAGCCGTCGATCGCCTGGTCGGTATCGTTACGAGCGAAAAACTCGACCATTTGCCCCGGCGGAAGCTTGCGTGAAAGAAACGCCTTATCGCCGCGAGTCCACTGCCAAAGCGAGCCTTCACGAATCGTATAAGTCGCCACGTCTTCCGGTTCGCCGACGATCCGCGCGACCAGATCAAAACGTCCGGTCGCATCGATATCTAATTTCGCCAGTTCGTCCGAATCAACCTGAATTCCTAGATCGACCGCCGGCACCGATCCGTCATCGTTCAGTTTTGCGGTCGCGGGGATTTCAATTTTATGCTCGGTCGCCCCGGCATAGGGCAAGCGTCGTAACGAATTGAGGATCGACATCGGCTCTTGCACCGCAAACGACCCGAGAACGCCGATCGCCATCCAAATCAACATGACCATGGTGATTGGGAACAAAATCGAACCTCGCAACGCGTCGACGCAGCGATCGGCATATTTGGGCGCAACGGCCTTTATGGCAGCCCAGGCGACAAAGACGGCTAGGCCGCCCAAAATGACGCCGACGCCAAATAGCCACAACGAAGTGACCCAGTGACCGAAATAATTCGACGACATGTGGAAAAATGCGAATAGTGGCGTCATATCGCGTCGTATCGTCCTAGAAAGAACCGAGGAGAAAACAGGATTAGCTTGAACGAACTATAGAATCTCGAATGACTGAAACTCGCCGACCGCGTCGCCGGTTTGCGACGTTCGCTCAGCGATAAAGTCTTCCATCTGGTCGGCAATGTGATACACCACCTGGCGGCATGTTTCGGCATCGCCTTCCATCACTAACTGAACCGAGCCGTCCGGCCGATTTTGGACGAATCCAACGACCGGATACCGACTGGCGATCTTTTGTGCCGTCGCACGAAAACCGACTCCCTGTACGCGACCGACGAAGATCGTCTCATGTCGCACCCAGTTGCCATTCATTTCGCTGCTCTCATGCCAGCTGGAAGCGGTGAAAGCTTTAATATAGTTGCAGCGAGTCGGTTTTGCTAGTAGGAGAATAAAGCCGGAAGTTGTTGACATGAAACGGGTTGTGGGGATTTTAGTGAAATTCTCTTCACAATCGCCCTCGACCGGAGGTGCGAATTGCGATTGACGCGTCTCGTGCCGGTCGATAGCTTTCGACCCCCATGAAACGCACATTAATCATTTTGATGGTTTTGCTGGCAAACGCTTCCTCCGTCATCGGCGAAGATGCCTGGATTGGCCCCACGCATGGGGTATTGCTGTTAAAAAACGGCAATACGCTCGCCGGAGCGATCACGGTCTCTGGAGACGCCTATGTGGTTGCGCTGAACGAGGATGCGGTCATACGCGTGCCGGCCAAAGGCGTCGAGCGCCGCTGCGCCAACCTGGCCGAAGCGCACCAGTACCGCTGCGGACAAGTCAAACTTGATACGATCGCCGGACGCTTAAAGATCGCTCAATGGTGCATGCGTGCCGAACTTTTTTCTGAAGCGGACGTCCACTTACAGTGGGTCGAACGTTCGGATCCCCAAAACGAAATGGGGCAATTAGCCCGGCGTCGGCTCGATTCTCTCGTAAAACAGCCAGAAATCGCCATGACTTCGGCCGTTCAAGAAACCTCTCCGGCTGATGCGCCCGGCGTAATTTCCGACAAAGAGTTGGAAGAATTTACGAAAAAATTCCATCCCCAAGCGGCCGGTCAGTTTGCGACGATCATTCAGCCGATCTTATTAAACGCTTGCTCGGCATCGGCTTGCCATGGCCCCAACGCCGAGTCTGACTTTCGCTTGATCCCCAGCGGGCACGGTCTGATGCCGCGTCGTTTGACCTTGCGAAATATGCTGACGACTTACAACGTCGCTCAAATCGATCGCAACGGCGCCATCCCCCTGCTCGAAGCGCTTTACGACAACCACGGGGGCAAGATCAACACCAAAACGAACGCCTGGCCGCGCCAAGTCGCCGCATTGCGATCTTGGGCGATGTCGGTGCAGCCGCGCGGCGAAAAGCCTCGGCCGATTCGACAAGCGGGATTTCAAGGTCCGGTCGAAACAGGCTCGCCCCCCGCCAAGATGTCTCCCATCTTTGACAAGGTCCGAATCGTGCCGCAGACGTCTTCGCCCGAATCAGAACCTCAGAGCGAATATCAATCCAAGGATCCCTTCGATCCAGAGATCTTCAATCGCCGGCAAGCCGATCGCTAGCCCCGATCAGCATGGTATGGATCGAGATTGTCGATCCGAATCTTCGCGGCTTTCCAAGTCACTAAAAAGTCGTAGTTGCTCGGCAACAGATCTTCTCTGTCGATTAGCTCGGCAGGGCTAAGCCATAGCAGTTCGGCAACCTCCGCCGCGTTTAGCTGAAAACGAACGTTCGCTTCGATTTGGGCGCCCCACCAAGCGACGTTCGTCCCCCAAGTTGTCCGGCTTTGCCAGATTTTCCGTCGCGGCGAACAAGCGACTCCAATTTCCTCGGCGATTTCTCGAATCACCGCTTCCTGTTCCGTTTCGCCTAATTGAATGCCGCCGCCCGGGAAACA
>JBITAD010000667.1:0-2754 GCA_044439945.1 Blastopirellula sp. JB062 | reverse complement strand
TTTTCAGATCGACGTATCACCAAGAGTCGTTGCTTACGAACGATCACGGCAACCGCCGCATTGCGCCGAACAGTCTTAGTTTGCGGGTTATCCGGCGGCGAAGTCGGCTCGTTCGTGGGCTCAGGGGTGGGCAACATGATATGCAAAAGGTAAGAATACTTATGGTTTTGCGGCGATTCGTGCCGTAATCTACACCACGACCCTGCCGCGTTTCATTTCAATTTGGTCCCTGTAAGGGAATACGGATGGCGGAACAGCCACACGAGCCGAATCAAGAGAACCCGAAGAACGAGCCCTCGCAAGGCGGTTTCAAACCGCAGTTCAGCATCTTCTTAGTGATGCTGTTGCTGGCGGTCCTGGTGGTGATGCTACTTGCGTCTCCCGGGGGGTCAAGTCGCGAGCTGATTTCGTACTCGCAGTTCGAAGAGCAGGTCGAAGCGCACAACGTCAAAGACGTCTTGATCGACGAAGCCCAAATCACCGGCGAATTTATCAAAACGGTTTTCGCTCGTGAGATGCAAAACGGCAAGTACGTCGAAAAGAAAGATAAAGACGGCAAAGGAATCGAACTGCAGCCGAAATTCCGCGTCAATATCCGTTCGGGCGACGCCGCCGTGTCAGACGCGACGGCGCTGTTGAGCAAAAACAACGTCGAGTTCGCCTACAAAGAGCAAAACCACAGCATGGTCATCTTGGGCGTGATCTTCATGCTGTTGCCGCTGGTGGTGTTGCTGCTGATCTGGAATAGCTTTCGCCGCAGTCGCGATCAGATCATGGGGGGCGGTTTCTTATCCGGCTTTAGCAAGAGCCCGGCGAAAAAGTACGAAGCGAACCGTCGCGCCGTCACCTTTAGCGACGTCGCCGGACTGGAAGGGGTCAAAAGCGATCTGCAAGAGATCGTCGACTTTTTGCGTAAGCCTGAAAAATTTCAGCGTCTCGGCGGACAAGTCCCCAAAGGGGTTCTGCTAGTCGGCCCTCCCGGTACCGGCAAAACCTTGCTGGCTCGCGCCATCGCCGGCGAAGCGGGCGTACCGTTCTACTCGGTCAGCGGATCCGAATTTATTCAAATGTTCGTCGGCGTCGGCGCCAGTCGCGTTCGCGACCTGTTTAAGACGGCCAAAGACAACTCGCCTGCAATCGTCTTCATTGATGAAATTGACGCCGTCGGGCGTCAGCGCGGCGCCGGGCTCGGCGGCGGTCATGACGAACGTGAGCAAACGCTCAACCAAATCTTGAGCGAGATGGACGGCTTTAGCCAAGGCGAGACCGTGATTGTCATCGCGGCGACCAACCGACCTGACGTGCTCGATCCGGCATTGCTTCGCCCGGGGCGTTTCGATCGTCATATTACGGTCGATCGTCCCAGCTTGAAGGGGCGCTTGGAGATTTTCAAAGTTCACGTTCGCAACGTTCCGCTGTCAGACGACGTATCGATGGAACGCTTGGCGGCCGGCTCGGTTGGGCTTACGGGCGCCGATATTCGCAACCTAATCAACGAAGCGGCACTTTGGGCGACGCGTCAAGACAAGACGGAAGTTCACATGGAGGACTTCGAGTACGCCCGTGACAAAATCTTGATGGGCGCGCGTCGCGAAGAGGCCCTGGTCGCGCGCGAAAAAGAAAAGACCGCCTATCACGAAGCGGGGCACGCGCTGCTGGCCTGGCTATTGCCGGGGGTCGATCGTTTGCACAAGGTAACGGTCATCCCGCGCGGACGCGCACTGGGCGTTACGCAGACGTTGCCCGAAGAAGAACGGATGAACGTTAGCGAAAGCGAACTGTACGACAAGCTGGCGTTTATCTTAGGGGGCCGAGCGGCGGAAAAAATCGCCTACGAAGAATTGAGCGCCGGCGCCGAAAACGACCTGGAACGCGCCACAAAAATGGTTCGCCGCATGGTCACGCAGTGGGGCATGAGCAATCGCCTGGGTCCGGTGAGCTACAAAATGTCGGCGGAAGACCCGTTTCTCGGTCGCGAAATGCACGAGTCGCGTCAGTTTAGCGAACATACGATGCAAGTGATCGACGAAGAGGTCGCTCGCATCTTGCACGACGCCGCGCAACGCGCCTTCGACGTTTTGCTGCAGAATCGGGAAAAGCTCGAAAGCCTGACCAAAGAACTGTGCGAAAAAGAAGAACTCTCAGACGAAGAGATTACGGAGTTGATCGGGCCTTCGGTCCATGCTTTACGCAAAGAGGACCGAGACAAAGCGGCCCTCGAATCGACCAACGGCGCTCCAGGCGTCGAGGCTCCTCCGCGCGAACAAGTCGACGAGGCGTAATCGTAGGTCCCCATGGCGAAGCGCAGCTCGAAAAAGTTTCGCACCGACTTTCGTAAGAATCGTTCCTCGCGCGTTCGCGACGCCGACTTGACCCGGCAGTTTGCCAGAGACGAAATTAACCACGATCGACTCGCCTCGGCCGAACGTCTCTCGGGCAAAGGCGACCTGACGCGCAAACGCACGATCCATGGCGCCGCCGAAGGCGAAGAGGGCGAGTTGCAGATCGACGTCGATCGATCCGAATGCCTGCAAGGTCGCGTGCTGCGCGTTCGCGGGTTGATCAGCGAAGTTCAAATTGAGAGCGGAGCGGTTTATCAGTGCGCGACCCGGCGCCTGCTAAAAACCCTCTCGACCGATCAACGTCATGTGGTCGCCGCCGGCGATCTCGTTTGGTTTCGACCGGCCGACAATCAAGAAGGAATTATTGAAAGCGTCGAACCGCGTTACGGCGTCCTTTGCCGAGCCAGCAAAC
>JBITAD010000666.1:0-5336 GCA_044439945.1 Blastopirellula sp. JB062 | reverse complement strand
CATGCGTCGCGCCGCTTCTCGGGCTTGCTGCACCGCCGGCAATAACAGGGCAATCAAAACGCCGATGATCGCGATTACCACTAATAGCTCGACGAGCGTGAACGCGCGGTTACGAGAATGCGGCGAATACATAGTCGTCTCCCGAGAAGATAAGGTCGATAAGCGGACGCGAATAGCGCAACGGAAAAGAGGATTTCGATCGCACGTTTAAAACTAACATGCTGAAAAAGGGGAGGACATGCGTAATTGCGCAATTCTCTTTCATATGTGCGCACAAGCGAGTCGGCACGCCGCATTGGTTGGCAAACGACGAAAATCGGACGCTGTCGTCAGACGCCTGGTTCGCAAGATTTGCCCGCCGAAGGCGATTTCGGCAGGGCGATTCGAGAATAGGCGACTAGCCTTCTAGTCCGGTCATAGCGCCGGTGCTAGTTGCGAACTGGTCGACCTCAAGCCCCGTTTTTTGCAGCATCGAAAGATAAAGATTGGGAAGCGGATAATTCTTTTTCCGGTCGAACGCCAAGTGCTGTCCATGACGGAACCCCCCGCCGGCGAAGAGGACCGGCATATTCCGATTGTCGTGATTTGACGCATTACCAAGGTTGCTGGTCAGCAAGACCGAAGTATGGTCGAGCAGACTGCCCCCTTCTTCTTCCGTCTTGTCGAGACCGCGCAAGAAATCGCCCCACGCACGAACGATCTCGAGTTCGACGATCGCCAGTTGAGCGAGCTTTTCTTCGTCGCGACCATGATGGCTGAGCGCATGATAGCCTTGTTCCACGCCTTCAAGCGGCACGACCCCGCCTGAGCCGCCCAAGTGATAAGAAACGAATCGGGTCGAATCGGTCGAGAGGGCCAGGCGAACCATATCGCTCATCAGGCGTTGCCGGCCGATGAAGTCGTTGGGGTTCGAGATATCGATCGGCTTAGCGACGTCGACCTTCGGTTTGGGACGATTGGCCCACGCTTCCGCTTCGACCATCCTCTTTTCTAATTCGCGAACGCTGGTGAAATACGCGTCAAGGCGATCGCGATCGCTCGCACCCAGTTCGCGCTGCAGTGCACGAGCGTCTTCGGCGACGAGATCCATGATGCTTTGGCCTTGTCGCGCGCGGTGGATCTGCTTCTTGCGGTCGGCGGGCGAATCGGTCACAAAGAGTTGCATAAAAAGGCGTGCCGGCGAACTTTCGGCAGGGATCATCGAACCGTTTTCGGTATACGACGGGCTGTTGCTGCCGGATGAGCTCAGCACGAGCGATGGAAACCGGGTTTGATTGCCCAGGTGTTTCGCGAGCAGTTGGTCGACCGAGATCGTCGTCCGCGATTGAGCCTCGCGGCCCATTGGCGCGGCGCTAAGCAAGCTGGCTTCGGCGCGATGTCCGCCGGAAACGCCGGGATGCGACGTGCCGGAAATAACCGTAAAGCGATCGCGGATCGAATCCAATTGTTTCAAATAAAGGGGGGCTTCGTAGTCGCGGCCCGCCGTTTTCGGAAATAGATTGTCGGCATGCAAGCCGAGCCCAAGCGTCATCGCGACGAAGCGGCGCGGCGTCGGCGACGATTGATGACCGGCGAAAGCCTGACTCATCGCGTTGAGCCACGGCATCGACATCGCAACTCCGGCGCTGCGGAGCATGGTTCGACGGTTCAATTTTTTACCGAAGTTGAAGTGAACCTGGCTTGCCATAAATCACCAAACTTTCTTAATCGCGAGAGGTACGCTTCGTTATTTGCTTAAAAATAGGGGGCTGGCGACGACCGCATGCAAGATCGATCGCAGTCCGAAATCGTCATTCGCCGTCTCGTCGACGATCGCTTCGACCGCATCCCGATCAGCGAACGCAATCGGGGCGCCCGTGCCGTAAACCAGCAGATGTTCGGCGACGTTGGCGGTCAATTTGCGCGGCTGGTCGACGGCAAGCGCTTTGAAGCCGTCGATATTTTGGAATTCGCGTCCGTTAGGCAGCGCGTAGCTGGCGTCGATCACCGGTCCCGGTTTTCGTTTTCTGCCTTGCAGACGGACGTAACGATCTCGCCACTGGCCGGCAGGATCAAAGTTTTCTAGCGCAAAGCCGGGCGGATCAATTTTCACATGGCAACTGGCGCAGTCGCTATGCGATCGATGTTTGGCGAGTTGCTCGCGAATCGTCGTGGCGCCTCGGATATCGGGTTCGACCGCCGGCACGTTACTCGGCGGCGGAGGGACCGGGTCTCCCAAAATCCGCTCCAACATCCATACGCCTCGCAAGACCGGCGACGTGTTCGAGCCGTTGGCGGTCACTTTTAACACCGAACCATGCGTGATCAGTCCGCCGCGACGGCTTTCCGGCGAGAGCGTAACGCGTCGCATCTCGTCTCCTTCGACCCCTTCAATTTCGTAATACCGCGCTAAGCGACTATTGAGAAAAGTGAAGTCGGCGTCGATCAAGCGGGTAACGCTCAGGTTTTCTTGCAGCATCGCATGCAAGAAAATTTCGGTCTCGTCGAGCATCGCTTGTTGGACGATCGGATCAAACTTCGGATAGAGTTTGCGATCGGGCGTGGTGAAGTTTATCTGGTCTAGATCGAGCCACTCGGCGGCGAAATCATGAATGAATTGCCGACCGGCGTCGCTCGCCAACAGACGATTCGTTTCCGCTTGCAGCGTTTGCTTGTCGCGCAATTTGCCTGCGGCGGCCAACTGCAACAACGTCTCGTCGGGCGTGCTGCCGGTTAGCAGATAACTGAGCCGCGTGGCGATCGCGTAGTCGTCGAGCGGGCCGGTTTCTTCAGTAAAGTAAAGAAATCGCGGCGAGCAAAGCAGTGCGCGATATCCCATACGCAGCGCTGCGACCAGCGAATCTCCTTCTGCCAAAGCGTTTTGTACGCTGGCGACGTAAGGCGCAATTTCGGCGGCTTCGACCGGCCGGCGAAAAGCGCGCTGCGCAAACGCACGCATCAGGCGCGTCGCATCCTCACGCGGAGAGCTGCTGACCAATTCGTAATCTGGACGTTTATTTTTGCTCGGCTTCGTTTTGAGATCGCCAAAAAGAAGTTGGCGGACATGGTCGTCGTCCCCTTTTAAATGGATTCGCCGCATCGTGAGCCGATCAAAGGCGATGCCCGGCAAGTTTTGCGGCTCGCCTTCGCCGACGCCGATTTGGCCGCCGGCGAAGCGTCCTTTTTTGAGCGTGACGTCTCTCGGACGAATTTCGAGCATGTGCCCTTTCGGCAGCCAAGCGTCAAACTGAATCGTTTGCGGCTCTTCAAGCGCTTCAAACGTCGTAATGTCTTGTAACAGCGGAGCGGTCGAAACGCACAGGCCGCTGCGGACCGTCGACCAAACGCCGCCCGAGGGAGGCAGTTTCAACCCAGATACCGTGACTTCAAACCGATACCAACCATCCGCTTTCGCCCGGGTGGCCGGAATTCGCCCATAATAGATTACGTCGGCCGACCAGATGACCGCTTGGCCCTGTCGCATCTCCGGCTCGCGGCAACGCCGTTTCGGATTGGTGCGTGCGATTCCCTTCGCGTCGAAGTCGCGCTCGTCTTTATCGGCAGGCGATAAGGCGCGACGGAACGCCTCGTCAAGCGCCGCATCAACCGCCTTCAAATGAGCCGCCAATTGAAAATGCGACATCGATTGCCCGTCGGCGACGGTCGTAAAGCCGTTGGCTCGCGACTCTTCGGGCAGATATTCGGTCAGCGGTATATCGATGCCCAATAGATCATGCAGCGATCGTTCGATTTGCTTGCGGGTCAACCGCCGCGCTTGAACGCGTCCTAATTGGTCTTGCTGCGATCGCTGCTGACGATGCAAATGCAAGCGCGTGGCGGACAAAAAATCTCGTTTCGCTTCGACGTCGATTTCGCCATACTCGGTCGGCGGCATCTCGTCGGCTTCGACTCGGTCAAAAATCCGCACCCACCGATCTTGAATCGCTTCGTCGGTCAGGTCAAAAGAGAGCTTTTCCAGATCAAGACCCGCTTCCGACGACTCGCCTTGATGGCAGTCGTAGCAGTTGGCAGTGATAAATTGGCGGATTTTTTCAGGCGATTGTCGCGGAGCGGCTGCGGCTGACGACGCAGTGCCGATGAGCCATAAAATTCCGAGTAATGCCAGAGCAGATCGTGAAAATTGATCCTGGCGACAGCGCATTTCGTGATGGTCCAATTTCAATTCCGACATGGCGGAATATTGCCATAAGGTAGGATTGTGGCAAGGGTTGCAGCAATACGGCAAGGCGGGATAGAGCAATCTTAAGGATCATGCTCCACCGCGATCATACCAAGATTATCGGCCAAAGCGAGAATTTTTCGTGCTAGCGACGGCAAGTAATTTCCGCAGTCAAACTCGGGGCAAAGACCTCCCCTGAGCGTCGCTAAGTGTCAAGCGAAGCTAAGCCGCTATCGCAACCCGTTGGCGCCGCCTAATCAAGATTCCAACCTTTGGCCGTAAAGATCGGCCGCATAAGGCGCGCTAAATTGTCGTGCAAGATCATTTGTTTGTGGGCGTCGGGCAGGTCGGCGCCGAGCACCTTGCCCAATTGCGACGAAAAACTGCGCCCCGGCGCGTCGCTGCCATAGAGCACGCGTTGCGGCCCGAGTAATCGTACGCCCATCTCAACGACGCCAGAAGTTGGGTAAAAGCCGCCGATGCCGATCGATACGTTGGGCGCGGCGGTGACGGCGCGGATGCCGAGCTCCCAATCGCCGCCGGCATGGCCGCAGATAAAAGGATAGTCAGGATAGCGCTGAGCCAATTTGACCACATCGTGCGGGGTCGACTCTTGCGACAAATTGCCCCCGACCTTCAGCCAGGCATGCTGATAGATGACCGCTTTGAGATCAATCGCTTTTTCAAAAATGGGCGCATGTTCAGGGCGACTGCAAATTCCGCTGTAGCCACCCAGCTTGAGGCCGACCATAGGGCCGTCGCCGACCCACTTTTGCAGCAAGTCGAGACATTGGTCTTGCTTTTTCAAGTCGCACCAGACGAACCCATATAGCCGATCGTAGTAACGTTCGAGCACGCGCATGATTTCGTCGTCTGAAAAAGGGCCCCGCGGTTTGCCGGTTTCTAGGAATAGGCAAAGCTTGCTGATCTTAAGGCGGCTGGCGATCTCCAGCATGTTTTCCGCTTGTTCCAACAAGCTCTCGCCGGTCAGGTTGGGCGACGGCAAGTGACAATGCATATCCCAAATTTTCATGGGCGAGACTCTTTCGCAGAGAATGTTAGGCAGGCAATAGCGATTGGGCGGCGCCAAAGCGAATCGCTTGTTCTTGTTGCGGGGTCAGAAGCGATTCGCTTAGCTTGAGACGCGCCGAATCGAAATAGAACATCGGCGAGTACG
>JBITAD010000665.1:0-5343 GCA_044439945.1 Blastopirellula sp. JB062 | reverse complement strand
GGTCGATCAGGCTCGCACCAGCGGCATCACTTGCTCGATCGATCCGACCGAACGGGGTCGCGTTCAATTTCGCCAGTACATGAACAACGTCAAACGAATCTCGCCGGCCGTCGTGCAAGGCATCGAACAAGCGATGGGCATGCAAGACGTCACCGTGCAAGGCGTTCCGCAAACGAGCCACTTCGCTCGCGTGTTGGTCGGCGCCGACTATCGCATGAAACGTATCGCGATGGGTCACGACAAAGCCCCCGTTCGCGGCTTGCCCAGCTTTGTCGATATCGCCTCGGTCGGCGCTTTGTCGGCCAATGCGGCGCCCCGTTGGTGGTTGGCCTGTAACTACGAGCCGCTCGCCAAAAGCGAAGACGGGTTGGCCTGGCAACTGCGCGGTCCCGGCGTCAAAGCGATGACCGAAGACGAAATCATCACCGCCGACGGCAAAGTTGAACAAACCGGCCGCGAAGGCGCCATCGCCAAAAAGTGGGCCAACTTGATGACCGCTCAATACGAAGAGTTGTCTGGCGAAGACAAAATCTTCGGCGAACTGCGTAACATCATGGACATGTGCGTCATCGCGGCGCTCCTCTCCAAAGAAAACCTGCTGAAAAAAGCGAACCTCGAATTGCCGCTGCTTCAAGAAACCGGCAACTCGCAGATCGTTTCCGAGTATTACGCTCCTAAAAACGTGCCGAGCATCGTCAGCGCGTTGAAAAAAGGTCGTAACTGGGTCATCACCGTCTCAGGCGGAGTCGACATCGACTCGTGGGCGGTCGCCAGCAACAGCGAAGCGACCCCGACCATGCAACCGCTTCGCGAGCAAAACGCCAAAACCAGCGGCGCCACTTGGTGGTGGAACTAACCCGCTCGTCCGCTCACTTACGCTATCAGCAAAAGGTCGCCTTTGGGCGACCTTTTCTGTTGCGCCTTCGCTATTTTTCCTGCAAGCGTAAGTTCACCCAAGTCACCGACAAGCCGGCCGCCGCCGAGGCGAATTGCGCATCGACGCCGCCTGCGGCGCTCCAATCGGCGATCGTTTCGCCCGGCGCCGCGCACGACTTGAACAACGCCAACGAGTCGGCCTGCCAGCGGCTTGCCAGGGCAGCGGCGATCGTGTCGCTCGTCAGGGTCCAATTAAGCGTCGCGGGCGCCAACGTCGGTTCGACCTCCGCTTGCCAATAGTCGCACACGTTCCACACGCCGACATAATCAAACGCGCAAGTTTGCGCTGCGAGCGACGCAAGCTGCTGACGCAAACGCGACGTCCCGTCAATCCAGTCCCACTCGGGCGAGAGCGTCGCCAACGCCGCCGACGCCAGACGCATGCTTTGCAGCGCTAATCGGTGCGAATCGGCCGAGCGAAGCGCATGAACCGCATCAAATTGCCTGACCGCGTCGGCGAACATTCCGCCCCCGGCGATCAAGATAGTCGGCATCGTGCGCTGAGAAGCGAGCCAGGCGCTTATCCGCCGCTTTAGGTCGGCGCAAGCGAACAGGCTCCCTCCTACTTTCACGACGCGCAAACGCATTTCGCATTACCAGTTTTCTTCGGCCCAAACCGCCAACGCATAGGCAGGGCCGCAGCGCGCCGCGCGATCGTTGATCAAGTCGGAAAAGTAAATCCGCTGCGAAGTGATTCCGGCGGCGTCTAAAATCGCTTCGGCGAGAAAATCGCCGTGCCCGCTGATAACCACCAAGTCAGGCGAGAGCGCGTTGGCGCTCATCGCGTGCCGCCAGCGCGCGGCGGCGAACTTGACCTGTTTGCGGAAAAGCTCGCGCGCCATTTCGTTTACTTCAGTCCAGGTCAGCTCTTCGGCGTCGGCGCAAACCATTCGCGCTAAGCGCGACTTGGCGAACTCGCGCGTCGCCGGACGATTGTCGGCCGTTTCATGGTTTTCGGTCGCTTCGTCGATCAAGCCCATGACCAGAAAGATATCTAGCGACGTCGCAAAAAATTCAGCCGCCAAAGGGCAGTCGGCGCCGCGCAGTTGAACGGTCTGCGCCATCGCGCAAATGGGGGTTCGTTCGATCCCTGAGTAAACCAACTCGCCGGCCAGCAACCGCTCGGGGTCGGTTCGTCCTTGGTGAATCAGTTTGCCGTCTCGCACCGGCACGAAATCGGTCGTGGTCGAGCCGACGTCGATCACGGCGCCATCTGCTTGAGCCGGAAAATGCCGACAGGCGTAGCGTCCCAGCGCGTGCCAGTTGGAAGCGGCGGCGTCGAGCGGACGTTCCGCCGCCGCGGCGACGCTTACCAACTCTCCGGTCGTCAGATAAACGCGAATCTCGCAGTCGCTAAATACGCTTTGCACGGCGGAAAGAATGAATCGCACGCCTTCCTGCTTGGTGCCGAAACAGTCGGCCAATTCGCCGGTCATCGTCAAGGCGATCCGCTCGAAAACAGGAGCGTTTTCGCGCACTTCCTTAAGCTTTTCCGGCAAATCGTCGCGGCGTTTCCACAAAGGAAACTCCATCGAATCCGCATAGCCGGCGGCATTGGCAAGCTTGATATTCGCGCCGCCCACGTCTAGTGCAAGTACTGGCATCCGACATTCACCACAGACGTTTTCAAAGGTGGAATTGGTAAGCCTCGTTCGAGAACTCCAGCTCGATCGATTCGCCCCCAGCGAACTTCAGCATCTCTTGCGACAGGTTGCCGCGACACAAACGGCAGAGTCCGTAATAGGAAGTTGTGAGGCGTGGATTGATCTCAATGGCAAAATCTTCGCCATCTTTCGCGCCCAGAATCATATCAACGCCGATGTAGCCCCGAAAAGCGGGGAGAGCCGCCACCGCCTGCTTCGCCAACCGCTTCGCACGCTCGGCAAGTTCATCAGACAGGGGCCAAAATCCTCCGTTATATTGAAATCCTTTGCTCAGGTCGATTTTTTGTCCTCCCGGCGGAAGCGAAATCAGTTCGCTTCCATTGCTCAACAGGCCGACGCTGGCATGCAAACCATCACAGTAAACTTGAGTAATAGTCGATGACGAGGGGGCGAACTTTTCTTCAAAATCTACGAAGTTGATGTCTAACGAGCCCGCTCCTGCGATCGGTTTGCGCAAAACAGGGGCGTCGACCGGACTGCCGCTGCTCACGAAATCGGACGTAAGCCAAGTTAGGGGGGTCATGACTCCGGCTTGAAGCCAACTCTGATAAGTCGCCCACTTATCGCCGGCCATCGCGACAAAATCCGAATTGGGACTGATCAATGGGGTAGGGGTCGATTCGGCCCACCGAACTCGATCGAGCAACAGGCCGCCGAACTCAGGCGCTATGACCAGGACCGCGTCGGCTTGCTCGCAAGCGGCGAAAAAAGCGGCCCGTTCGCTGGCCGGCGAGTCGACCAGCATTTCGACTCCCTGCGACGCGTTGTGCGAATCAAGTCGCTGATCGCGCAACAGCAAGACCTCGCTGCCGCTCTCTTGCAGTTGATCGGCGATTGTCGAGCGCATCATCGCCCCTTCGGTTAATAACGAGCCGGAGGGCGCTGGAGCGTCTGGCAACGCATACAGCCCTCCGCCAGTAATAAACTCGTAAACGAAGACTCGCATTCCGACGTCTCCCCCCCTCGCATCAATGCCGCCCTGCGATCGCTGGGCCTCAAACTCTCCCAACCCCGGCCATTTTCGACACGGGACCGCGGGACAGGATATGCATGTGCGTCGGTTGTCCCGCGGTCCCGCGTCGCTCAACAGGGCGTTTTCGACCGATGACGGCGCGTACGCGTTACGGCTTCACCCGTTTGTCGCCCAGGGTAAATGGTTCGCCTTGTCGGCAGACGACCGCGCAGCATAATACGGCCTAGTTATTGCCGAAAATTTCGCCGTTCATACGACGGCGTTTGCCAACGCGGCGTTGATTGCGGAGCCGGAACCTGCAAACCCCGATCAACAACAAGATAACACCAAAATCCCAAGACTTTAGAAATAGTTGTTTTCAGATTTCCCAAACAATGTCGCTCGGTGACGAATATCGCCGCAAAACTGGGCAAGATGCGCTTGCCCAGTCGGCGAAGCAGGGGGGGGCGGCCGGGGCGACGCGTTTGTCTGGGGGCGTTAAAAAATGCCGAGCTGGTCGCGGGCGTCTTCCGTCATGCGATCAGGCGTCCAGGGGGGCTCCATCACAATCTTCACTTCAACCTCTTTGACCCCTTCGATTTGGCCGACAAATTGTTTCGTCTGCCCAATCAACTGCGGCCCCGCCGGGCACGCCGGGCTGGTCATGGTCATTTCGATCATGACGTTCGACATCTCCGGCTCGTCGGCCGGCTGAATGTCGATGACGTACACCAAGCCGAGATCGACGATGTTGACGAACAACTCCGGGTCGATCACTTTTTTGATTTCTTCGCGTACCGAATCTTCGCTAATCGCCATGGAATTAGTCTCCCACTATTCGTTGCTAAGCCGGACCCAAACGGCGCCCTCTTCGACTTTCACTTCATGCGCAGCAGTCGCCCGGGTGGCGGGCATCGTCAATGCCGCCCCGGTTCGAATGTCGAATTTGGCGCCGTGCCGCGGACAGATGATCGCGCATCCTTCCAGGCGACCTTCGCCTAACGGCCCGTCGTCGTGAGTACAGACGTCGTCCAAGCACGAAAACTGACCGTCGACATGAAATACGACCACCAAGCGATCGTCGACTTCAAACACTTCTTTGCCGGGATCGGCAATTTCGTCTACCGCCGCGACGCGGACAAATTCAGCCATGTTGGGTTTTGCCTTTTATCTGCGTCGTTTTATTCGTACTCGCGAACGCGAACCGCGATCGCGTCGCCCAGCGCTTCGCGGACGCTTTCGACCGGTATCCGGTCAAACACCTGCTGGAAGAAGCCGATCACGATCGCGCGAATCGCCTCTTTTCGGGTAAAGCCGCGACATTGGGCGTAAAAAATTTGCTCTTCGTCAACGCGGCCGATCGTGGCCCCATGCGTACAACGCACGTCGTCGGCTTCGATTTCGAGACCGGGAATCGAATCGGCGCGCGAGTGGGGCGTCAACAGCAGGTTGTCGTTCCGCTGATAGCCGTCCGTTTTTTGGGCGTCTTTGTCGACCTTGATCATGCCGCGCCAAACGGTGCGCGAGCGGTCTTGCAGCGCCGTCTTGTACAGGAAGTTACTGCGGCAATGGGGCGCTTCGTGATGCTGCAACGTGTGATACGAAAGATGCTGTCGTCCTTCGGTAAACATCACTCCGTTCACTTCGCTTTCGGCGCCTTCGCCGGTCAGACCGACGTGCTGGTTCACTTTCGACAGTTTGCTGCCTAGCGCGCCGATCGTCCATTGAATGTGGGCGTCGCGATCGACGACTCCCTTTTGATGGGCGAAATGCAGATCGGAAGAGCGTCGT
>JBITAD010000664.1:1687-5379 GCA_044439945.1 Blastopirellula sp. JB062 | reverse complement strand
GATCGTATCGGGATCGCTGTCGGTGTCGATCAGCGAGACCGTGGTGATGCCCAGCCGCGATGATAAAGATGGATGAAGCGGACTCCCCGTTCGGCCAAGCGTCGAGCGAGCAAGCAGTTGGAAGCGTAAGATCCGTCGCCGGGAGTCGCGCCGTACATGTCGAGCACGCTTTGCGGCTCGTCCGACATGTCGGTCAGTTCGGGGACGGACATCTGCATGCGAAACGCCATTTCGTAAGCGGAAATTCGGGTCGCAATTTCAGGGTCTTGCAACTGATCAAGTCGTTGTCGATTGAGTTGCGAAACGGCGTCGACAATTTGCCGTTGCTGGCGACCGTTGACGCCTGGCGGGTTACGAACGTAGCTGACCGGATCGCCGGTCGAGCTAAACTCGACGCCTTGATAGCGGCTAGGAAGAAAACCGGCGGCCCATTGTCGTGACGCGATCGGTTGCGGATTGCGTCCTCCGACGCTTGTGAGAACGACGAAGCCCGGCAGTTCGTTCGTTTCGCAACCGAGCCCGTAATTGACCCAAGCGCCCATCGACGGTCGCCCGCTGATTACGGTTCCGGTGTTCATAAAGGTGTGCGCCGGATCGTGATTGATTTGCTCGGTGACCATCGAACGGATCACGCACAAATCGTCGGCCATTTTGGCGTGCCATGGCAAATAGTCGCTGATCTCGACTCCGCCGGCGCCATACTTTTTGAATTTGGTCATTGCGCCCAAGCAGCGCAGCTCCTTGCCTTGCAGTTGAGCGATCGGTTGTCCCGCCGTCACCGATGCGGGCATTAGCTCGCCGTCCATGCGAGTCAGTTCCGGTTTGTTGTCGAACGTCTCGAATTGCGACGGCCCGCCTGACATGCAGAGAAAGATGACGCGTTTGACCCGAGGCTGAAAGTGAGGAAAGCCTGGTTGGCCCGCGATTCCGCCGGGCGATGGGGCGGCCGACGATTCTCCGGCGAACAGCGCGGCAAGCGCCGTCGAGCCGAGACCGAAACCGACGTTCGAGAGAAACGTCCGGCGCGAATATTGAATCGAAAGATCGGTTGGCGAGGGATATGGCACGGCTTAATTCCGAGTAATCGTTTCGTCGAGATTCAAAATAACGCGAGCGACTTGCGTCCATGCCGCTAATTCGGCGGCGTCGTGTTGTGGGGCGGTCGCTTTTAAGCCGACTTGCGACAATTGTGCCGCCGCTTGAGGATCTGCCTGATACGCTTGGCGATTTTCAGTTAAAACGGTCGTCAAGATCGACGCTTCGTCCAACCGCGGCTCGCGCGATAATGCGAGCTGATAGGCGTGTTTTAGACGCTGCGCATCGTCGGCCGGCGCTTCGCTTAAAATGCGGGCGGCGAAAGTGCGGGCCGCCTCGACGAAAGTCGGATCGTTGAGCAGCACCAACGCGGCGAGCGGCGTGTTCGATTGAGTTCGCTGCGCCGTGCACTCTTCGCGGCTGGGCGCGTCGAAAGCTTTGAGCATCGGATGGAGAAACTGGCGTTGCCAATGGACGTAAACGCCGCGGCGCCACTGTTGGTCGTTCTGGTCCGCCTGATAACTTCGTTTCGGGAAGTTGAGATGGCGGTAATAGCCGGCCGGTTGATACGGCTTGACGCTTGGACCGCCATATTCCAGGTTGAGCAAACCGCTGATTGCCAGGGCGTTGTCGCGGATCATTTCGGCCGGCAGTCTTTGTCTAGATTGGCGGCTGTAATAGCGGTTGTACGGATCGAGCTGGCGCGCCGCGTCGCTGGTTTGCGACGATTGTCGGTAGGCGGCGGTTAATACCATGCGTTTGATCATGCGTTTGACGTCCCAGTCGTGCTCGTAAAAGTCGATCGCTAAATGATCGAGCAGTTCGGGATGAACCGGCGGTTCGCCCTGACCGCCGAAATCGTCGAGATTTTTTGACAGCCCGACCCCATAGAAGAGATGCCAGAGCCGATTGACGAAGACCCGTGCTGTGAGTCCGCCGGCGCCGCGATCGGGATCGACGAACCAATTGGCAAGGTCTAAACGCGTCGCCCGATCGCCGCTTGCGGCGACTTCGCCCATGAACCGCGGAACGGCCGGCGAGACCAGTTTGCCGCTGTCGTCCAGCCAATTGCCGCGAGGCAAAACGCGCATTTCGCGCGGCTCGATCGCCTGAGTTACCATCGTCAGGCGAGCCGCTTTTTTGAGTTTATCGATCGCGTCGACCAGCTTTTTTTCGTGCGGCGTCAGCGGTTGCGGCGGGGCTGGTTCGGCCGGCGGTCGGTCTTTGGCCGGGGCGGCGGTTTCTTCCGTCGAGACGACGGGCGCCGGTTTTTTCTCTTCGGCGTTTTGCGAGCGGCGGAGCTGTGCGAGTTCCGCTTCCAATCGCGCGAGCTCGGCGCGTTCGCGACGCGTATTGACTTTGATTTCCGGCGGGCGACGCGTCGGCAAGGCGTTTGAGCCTTGGGTGAAATGTTTCGCCTCGTCGATATCGGCGAAAAACGAAGCGAGCGAGTAGAAGTCTTCGATCGTGTACGGATCGTATTTGTGGTCATGGCATTGCGCGCAGCCGACGGTGGCGCCCATCCAAACCAGGGAGACGTTCCGGACTCGATCTGCGGCGTAGATCGCCAGATACTCTTTTTGTTGCAAGCCCCCTTCATGCGTCGTCTGTAGTAAGCGGTTGTAACCGGTGGCGATTTTTTGATCGAGGGTGCTGTCGGGCAGCAGATCGCCGGCAAGCTGCTCGCGGGTGAATTGATCAAACGGAAGATTGCGATTGAAAGCGTCCAGCACGTAGTCGCGATAGGGAGAGATGTTGTGATCTTGGTCGCCGTGATAACCGACCGTATCGGCGTAGCGAACCAGGTCGAGCCAATAGATCGCCAGACGTTCGCCGAAATGGCGAGAAGCGAGCAGCCGGTCGACCACTTTTTCGAACGCTTCCGGCGAGTCGTCGGCGACGAAAGCGGCGACTTCGCTGGGGGTGGGCGGAAGTCCGGTCAAGTCGAACGTGATCCGACGAATCAGCGTGACTTTGTCGGCCGGCGGCGCCGGCGCGAGTTGGACGGACTGCATCTTATCGAACAAAAAGCGATCGATGTCGGTTTGCGACCATGCCGGATCGTCGACCTGGGGCGGATCGTGGCGTTGCGGCTTGACGTACGCCCAATAAGGAGCGTAATGGGCGCCTTCTTCGATCCAGCGACGCAAGAGTTTGATCTCTTCAGCGGTCAGTTTTTTTCCGGACTCTGGCGGCGGCATCCGCAAGTCATGGTCGTCGCTCAGAATGCGCTGAAACGCCTCGCTGCTTTCCAGGTCGCCGGGAACGACGGCATACTCTTTGGCCGCCGCTTCGTCGTCTAAGCGGAGATCGGCCTGGCGGTGCTCGGCGTCTGGGCCGTGGCAAAAGAAGCAGTTCTCAGAGAGGATTGGCCGGATGTCATGGTTGTAATCCAGCTTCTTCTGCCCCCAGAGAGAGGGCGCATAGCTCGTCGCCAGCAACAAAGCGATGGCAATGCGAACGGCGGAGAAGGGAGAAAGATAATGCATGGCAAGGCGAGGTAAGCGTGAGGGATTAGTAGCGGCGAGCGCCGGCCATCGTTTCGTAATGGCGAAGCACGTCTTCGGTCGTCAGCGCTTTTTGATAAATCGCAAATTCGTCGATCTGACCTTCAAATTGACGAACGGCGCGGAGGCTGTCAATTTGCCCCAAAACCG
>JBITAD010000664.1:0-1677 GCA_044439945.1 Blastopirellula sp. JB062 | reverse complement strand
CAAAACCGCCGTGTATGGTTGAAAGTCGTCTAGCGACAAGCGATCGCTGACTTCGCGCAGCTTGCCGTTGAGATAAAGTCGGATACCTTGGTCGGATTTCACGGCGACGATGTGATGCCACATGCCGGGCACGCAACTGTCGGCGCTAAACACGTTGATGCCGCCCTGATAGGTCGTCGGAGGATAGCGATATAAAAATCGAATGGTCGCAGGCCGATGGACCAGATTGGTTTGGTTGGCGTATTCGATCACGCAGAGATGACTTTCGCGATCAAGATCGGCCTGCTTGATGGGAAGCCAGCCAAAGATGGTGGCCCAATGCATCCGTTGAGGACGCATCCAAAACTCGACCGTAAAGTCTTGGGCGTTCAATTGTTCGATCGGCTCGGCTAACTTCAGATAACGGGGCTGGGCGCTAGGGGCGAAATGGAGACTTCCCTGGTCGAGACGCATCGAAAGATCGTCAAGACCATGCAAGCGACCGGCGTAGCGATCCGACATGTGATTTCGCACCAGATCGTTTTGCTGATCGCCTGGTTCAAACCGCCAGTAAACGAGAGGTTGATCGGCGATGATTGCCGCAGCGTACTGGTCGGAAACGCTCAGCGACGCCTCGTCGATCGGTAAGACGCGAGTCCGGTCGGACTGCGCGAACGTTTCTTTGGTAATGTCGATCGACGTGCCTGAGAATTCCGCCGATTCGTCAGCTTGCACTAACTCGTTAAGCAGCGTATCGCCGCTATCGCCTAGCAGCGATGCCATCACGGCGCCTTGATAGACGTCGATCACGCACCGCTCGGCGGATTGGATCGCATACGTAAATTCGCTCGGCCCTTCGGCAATTGCCGAAATGGGGCCATTGAGCGTAAAGTTGCGAGCTTCGGGCGGGATCACGGCGGCCGCTTGGCCTGAGAGTAGCGTTGCGCAATTGGCGGAAAGCAAGTGCATTTCGGCCGGTCCGCTGATACGAACGACGGCGCTGGAATGAAATTCGAGCTGTACGGATCCTTCTTCGACGCGGAGTACGCCGGGCTTCATGCGATCGCCTGGCCGCAACGGAGATTGCGACGACGCCATGACGCCGGTGATCTTGGTGACGATGGCGACGGGCGCTTGGCCGCTGAGCCGCGTTTCGACATATTCCAGCTTGGGCGACGACAGCGCTTGGGAGATTGAGGTATCGCGAAGTAAGGTCGAGCCGAGAAGCGTTAACAGCAGCAATATGCAGATTGCCAAAGCGAACGCTGCGATCCCAACGTATCGGCGTGAGGCCGGCTTCGGCGGGAAGGGAGAAGGCGGCAGCGATTTCAGTTGATTTTCAATGCCTGACTCGAGATCGACTTGTTCGACATAGGCGCGGCGAAACGCGGGATCTTGCAGCAATCGCTGTTGCAGCGCTGCGAACTGGGCGTCGGATAACGTGCCGCTGGTCAGTTGCGCTAGGGCCTGACGAGCTTGGCGGTCGAGTTGTTGCGGCGAATTATTCATGCGCGAAAAGCGGTGCTTAGGGCGGTTATTCTTCGGCCAAGGCGGCATGCTGTCGCACGCACTGCGATAGGCGTTCGCGGATACGATCGAGTCGCCGATAGAGCGTTTTGGCGGTCGTTTTTAAATCGGCGGCCAACGCGTTAATCGTCGAATCAGATTCGTATCGGGAACGAAGTAAGCGTAAATCGG
>JBITAD010000663.1:0-5389 GCA_044439945.1 Blastopirellula sp. JB062 | reverse complement strand
TGGGACGTAATTCGAGCGGCGTGAAAGGGCTTAAGCTTGACGTCGATGACGAACTGGTCGGCATGGTCGTCGCCGATCCCGAAGCCCAACTGCTAACCGTCTGCGAACATGGATACGGCAAACGTACGAACTTCGGACCGAATCAAGTGCGTACCGACGATTCGCCTGCGACTGACGACGGCGTCGAGCCGGTCGGCGACGAAGAGGCCGCCGCCGAAGAAGTTGTTGCCGACGAAGACGAATTGTCGTCGAACGCCAAATATCGTACGCAACGACGCGGCGGAAAAGGTTTGCGCGACATTAAAACGACGCAACGCAATGGCCGCGTCGTTTCGATCGTGCGGGTCGACGACGAAGACGAAGTATTGATGATGACCGCACGCGGAAAAATTCAACGAATTTCCGCCGCCGAAATCAGCATCGTCGGACGCAACACGCAAGGCGTGCGAATCATGTCGCTTGACGCCGACGATTCGTTGGCCGCCGTCGTACGCGTGCCGAAAGATGAAGGGGTCGACGAAGAAATCGATCCCGAAAATGCGCCGCCAGCCCCGTCGAGCGAAAGCGATACGTCGGAGGCGACTCCTTCAGAAGATGATTCCGCCAGCCAACGCCAGCCGCCTACCGAACCGAACGCAAGTGGTGACGAATAAACGATGACGAAGAAATGTGCGTTAATTACCGGCGTAACTGGACAAGACGGCGCTTATCTGATCGAGCTGCTGCTTGATAAAGGATACGAAGTCCACGGCATGGTCCGGCGCAGCAGCGGCGAACGTTTCGAACGAATCGAACCGTTGATCGATCGACTGACCTTGCACGAGGGAGATCTGATCGATCAAATTTCGCTCGTCCAATTGCTTGAACGCGTCGAGCCTGACGAGGTCTACAATCTCGCCGCGCAAAGCTTCGTGCCGACAAGCTTTTCGCAGCCGCTGCTGACCGGCGAAGTCACCGCGCTGGGCGCCGCGCGATTGCTTGAGGCGATCCGCATCGTCAATCCGAAGATTCGCTTTTATCAAGCGTCAAGCAGCGAAATGTTCGGCAAAGTGCCGTACGAACCGCAAGACGAATCGACTCCCTTCTGGCCGCGCAGCCCTTACGGCGTCGCGAAAGTTTACGCCCACTGGATCACGGTTAATTACCGCGAAAGCTACGATCTGTTTGCGGTCAGCGGCATTTTATTTAATCACGAGTCGCCGCTGCGCGGCAAAACTTTCGTGACGCGCAAAATTACGAACGCCGTTGCGCGAATCAAGCATGGACTCGACGATAAACTGAAATTAGGGAACCTCGACGCCGAGCGCGACTGGGGCTTCGCCGGCGATTACGTCGAAGCGATGCACCTGATGATGCAGCAAGATACGCCGCGCGATTACGTCATCGCCACCGGTCAAAAACATACGGTCAAACAATTTGTCGAATTGGCGTTTGACCGTGCGGGCCTAGATTGGGAAGATTACGTAGAGATCGATCCGGCCTTCTTGCGTCCCGCCGAAGTCAACACGCTGTGCGGCGACGCTTCCAAAGCGAAGCAAGAGCTTGGTTGGAAACCGAAGGTCTCTTTCCAAGAACTCGTATACATGATGGTCGACGCCGATTTGCACCGGGTCGGTCGTATCAAGGACGGATTATTGCCGTGAAAGCCCTCATCACAGGCGCCGCCGGATTCGCAGGCTATCATCTGGTCGAACATTCGCTCGCTTCGGGCGACGAAGTGATGGGTATCGTTCGCGGTTCAACTTCTTCGTTGATGGGCAGCGCGTCTCTTGTTCACTGGGACATCCGCGAATCGATCGGAGGCGAAGCTGAAGATGCGGTGCGTGATTTTCAGCCCGACGTCATCTACCATCTGGCGGCGATCAGTCGGCCCAACTTATGCGGACCCGACTTTCCGAACGACGAAGCGGTGCAAACCAATGTCGACGGCACGCGCCGCTTGCTAGACTTGGCCGCTTCGTTAGAGAAGCGACCGAAGTTCGTATTAATCAGCACTTCTCACGTTTACGGCGCCGTCAATCAAGAGAATCCGATCGTCAGCGAAACGACGATTCCGGCGCCTTCTCGCGGTTACGGTCGCTCAAAACTGGCAGCTGAACAAATCGCGCTAGCGCAGGCGGACGTGCCGGTCGTGATCGCTCGGGCGTTTAACCATACAGGTCCGGGGCAAACGCCCAATTACATCGTGCCGGAATGGTGTAAACGCTTAGCCGCGTCGTTTGACGTGATTGAAGTCGTATCGCTCGACGTCCGATTTGATCTGAGCGACGTTCGCGATATTGTCCGCGCCTATCGCTTGTTGGCCGAAAAAGGCGCCGATCGCCAAATTTACAACGTCGGCAGCGGACAGCCGACGCGGACCGGCGACTTGATGGAAATGCTTTGTCAGCTTTCGCGCACTCGACCTGAAATTCATCAGCGCGACCCGATTACGCGGTTTGAGCCGATCGCCGATACGACCGCCATCCGTTCGCTCGGATACGTGCCGCAATTCTCTTTACAACGGTCAGTCGCCGACGTTTGGGCCGAATGGGCCTGATTTTTTCGCCCCTCTCGCAAACGATCGAACCGCCGACACGCGGCGAACATTACGCCAGGTAACGGCTAAATTAGTCACACTGCGCGAAATCCTCATCAAAGACGCGGATCTCTTCATCTTTGGCAAGGTTACCCGGTCGTGCGCGATGAAGTATCATGGCTCTTTCCCTCGCTTCTTTCTCACAACGCTTACTCGATTTGGCACATTATGAAAATCGCCATGGTTGGGACCGGCTACGTCGGTCTGGTGACGGGCACCTGTTTCGCTGACAGCGGCAATGTGGTGACTTGCGTTGATATTAACGCGGCGAAAATTGCCGATCTTAAAGCGGGAAAAATTCCGATCTATGAGCCGGGGTTAGAAGAATTAGTCGTTCGTAACGCCGAAGCGGGGCGATTGAACTTTACGACCGATTTGGCTGCCGCCGTAAGCGACGCCGAACTGGTTTACTTAGGCGTCGGCACCCCGCAAGGCGATGACGGCGCCGCCGATCTCTCCGCCCTGTGGTCAGTTGTCGACGGACTGGCGCCTCATTTGAAAGAGGACGCCGCGGTGGTGATCAAAAGCACTGTGCCGGTCGGTACCAACGCTGAAACGTTCGCGCGTCTGCGCGAGCGAACCGGCCGTGATTGTCACGTCGCCAGCAACCCTGAATTTCTGAAAGAAGGCGCCGCGATCGACGATTTTATGAAACCTGATCGGGTAGTGGTCGGCGTTCGCGACGCGGCGGTAGGTGAGAAGCTACGCCTGCTATACGCTCCGTTTTTGCGAACCGAAAAGCCGTTTTTGATCATGTCGCCTGAAAGCGCCGAGCTGACTAAGTATGTCGCCAATGCGATGTTGGCGACCAAAATCAGCTTTATCAATACCATGGCTAATCTGACCGAAAAGCTAGGCGGCGACATCAATGACGTTCGTCGCGGCATCGGTCATGACAGTCGGATCGGTTTCTCGTTTCTTTTCCCTGGCGTCGGTTACGGCGGAAGCTGCTTTCCTAAAGACGTTCGCGCGCTCGAGGCGATGTTTGAACGGGCCGGAATCGATCCGGTGATGTTAAAAGCGGTCGACGCAATTAACGAATTGCAAAAGCGGACGTTGCTCGAAAAAATGACCGACTATTATCAAGGTCAATTCGTCGGCAAGACGTTCGCCATTTGGGGATTGGCTTTCAAGCCGCGAACCGACGACATTCGCGAAGCCCCCGCGCTGGTTTTGATCGACAAGCTGGTCGCAGCCGGCGCAAACTTGCGAGTCCACGACCCCGAGGCGATGGAGAACGTCCGCGAGATTTACGGCGACAAGCTAACCTACTGCGATCAGCCGCTTGAAACCTTAGACGGGGTCGACGGTTTGGCGATCAATACCGAATGGGCCGAGTTTCGCCAGCCCGACATGCAAGAGGTCAAACGTCGCATGAAAGCGGCGGTCATCTTCGACGGTCGCAACCTGTACGATAGCGATCTGATGCAAGATCTCGGTTTCACGTACTATTCGATCGGTCGTCAGACGATCCGGCAGTAACCGGCCCTTCGACGGCCAACCATCGCCTGCGAAAGAACCAGGTGACCAGCAGCGGGGCCGCCGCACTGACTGCGGCGGCGATCAAAATCCATTCGTGCGCCGCGGCCAATTCTCCGAAGGCGGCGTAGGCGATCGCAATGCCCAAGTTGGCCAGCGCCGTCGGCGGCAAAAAACGGCGCCACGGCAAGCGACTTGCCCCTAGCAGTAAGACCATCGCTTCGGCCAAGATCGGCAAAGCCCGGGTTAGCGCAATGCCCCAAGGCCCGATGCGATCAGCGACTTTTCGCATGCCGGCGACGTCCGAATCTTTCGTGTAGCGTCGCACGATCGGATCGCCGTAGCGCCGCGCCAAGCCGAATGCGATCGTCGCTCCCGTCGTCATTCCGGCCCAACAGACTATCGCGGCGGCAAACGTACCAAGCTGAGAGCCGGCCAGCGTGTTGACCACGCTTGAGGGAACCGGCAAGACGATATCGGCCGCTAATAACGTAAACACGAGCAGCGCCGTCAGCGGCGCGCTGGGCGGCCGCTCGCTCCACCGGACCAAGAGCGATTCGGCTTCCGCTTCCCAAAATAAGAGCGGCAGAATCGGCGCTAGCAGCACAAGCCCGATGAAGAATAACCATTTGAAGAAAGTGCGCACGTCGCGGCCCGTCCGGTCTAGTCGGTGACGAAACCGTTTATTTTAACCGCAACGTCGTTGCTGACGATCAATCGGCGAATCTCGATCCGCCGTTAAGCGGCTTCGACCAATTTGGGGGCGTTGGCGCCGGTCGCGGCGATTCCCAATACCTCGCGAGCCAAATTGGCGTAATCTTCGGCGCCGTTTGAAGCTGCGTCGTAGTCGAAGATTGATTGACCGAAACTGGGCGCTTCGGCCAGACGAATATTTCGACGAATCCGGGTCCGAAAAACTTGTGCGTCGGCCCAAGCGGTATTCGCTCCGGCGCCATGCCCGAAAAATTGATCGACGTCGCCGGCGACTTCGCCTGCCAAGCGAGTGCTCGATTCGAACAAGCAAAGGACTACGCCGGTCAAACGAAGATGATTATTGATGCGTCGGGCGACGATATCGACCGTTCGCAACAACTTGCTCAGCCCATGCAAAGCCAGAAAATGAGGTTGCAGCGGCAAAAATACTTCGGTGACCGCGGCCAATGCGTTAAGCGTCAGCACGCCCAAACTAGGCGGACAATCGACGATCAAATAGTCGAACTGCAGATCGTCGGCCGCTAGCTTGTCAGACAAGATTACCTCGCGACCGACTTCGCCTGCCAACTCCATTTCGGCCGCAGCCAAATCGAGATGAGCCGGGACGACCCATAAATT
>JBITAD010000662.1:0-5406 GCA_044439945.1 Blastopirellula sp. JB062 | reverse complement strand
TATGAATGCAGTTGATGCAGCAATATGTCCAAAAATCTAGCAGTACGAACTTGCCTCGCAAATCGCGCAGACGCAGGGGCCCCGAGGTGTTGAGCCACTCCATGTCGGTCGGAAATTCAGGCGCGGGGATACGACGCGGAAACGGCGGAGGAATCGGCTCTTTTTTTTCTTCGGCGTCAGGCGAATCTTTCATGGGTTGCGCTTCCTCGGTCGCTTTGCGCCCATCTTCGGCCGCTGCGACGACGCCTGGCCGGCTTGGGCCGCAGCCGCTGGAAATTAGCGTTGCGACAATCAATAGGTAGATGCTGAAGTTTCGACTGGTTGGCATCATGCACCTCGAAAGTGTGGCGGTCAGGGGGATTACAAGGGTGGGAACGCTAGTGGAGCTATTTTTTATCTTAGCCGATTGCTGGCGCCGACCTAGAGAAAATCGGAAAGATGGTAGGGTCATAGCAAGTCTCGGAATTGATCGAATGCCGTAAATTGCGGTACAAATACCGGAATCGCGCAGCATCGACGAATGTCATTGATTTGGGTGGAAAATTGTAGCGGTCCTACCGATTATTCCTTTGTGCTGCCGATTGTTTTTTGGCGATGCTGCGTTATGTTCCACTAAGATGCGGGGCAATTCGCCGGTTTAGCCCCTTTAGAAAGTTGGAAGAAATCGGCCTCCCGCCTTGTATATTTGCTTAGGAGCCAAGCTCGTGTCTCGATCAGCAATTTTGTCGTTGGCATTTTGTTTGACGCTCGCTAGCGTCGCTTCGGCCCAAGACTGGGCACGCAAAATGTTCAGCGTCACGTCGCATGACTTTGGTACCGTCGCTCGAGGCGCTGATGCGATTTATGAGTTTGATCTCCAAAACATCTATGAAGAAGACGTGCACGTCGCGGCCGTTCGCTCAAGCTGCGGTTGTACGACTCCATCCATCAAAAGCGGCGATCTAAAGACCTGGCAAAAAGGGGCGATCGTCTGCAAGTTCAACACCGATAGCTTTCTCGGCGAGAAGAGCGCGACCGTGACCGTCACGATCGACAAGCCCTATTATGCCGAAGTTCAGCTCAATGTGCGCGGGCACATTCGCGGCGACGTCGTTTTTCAGCCAGGCGCCGTTAAGCTTGGATCGGTTGACCAGGGCGAGCCGGCGTCGGCCAAAGTGAACGTCGCCTACGCCGGTCATAATAATTGGCAAATCATGGATGTGCGGAGCGATAATCCGCATCTTTCGGTCGAGATGTCGGAGCCGATGCGCGGTTCTGGCCGCATCGCCTACGACTTGATCGTTAAGTTGAAAGACGACGCCCCTGTCGGTTACATTCAAGACCATCTCACCTTGGTCACCAACGACTCTCGTAACCCCAATATTACGTTGCCTGTCGAAGGCAAGGTTGCGCCGGCCGTTACGGTTAGCCCTGCCGCTTTGGCGCTGGGAGAAGTCGAGCAAGGCGAGTCGGTAAAGAAGAAATTGATCGTTCGCGCCAAAAAACCGTTCAAGATCACCTCAATCCAGTGCGACGATAAATCGTATCAATTTGCCGAGCCGTCTGGCGATGCGAAGCTGCTTCACTTTATCCCAATTACTTACACCGCCGGAGAGAAGTCGGGCAAGCAGACGCAGAAGATCGTCATCGAAACCGATATCGGTAGCGGCGCCGCCGGGGAGACGGTGGCGACGGTTATGGTCAAAGAGACGGCCGCCGACGGCGAGTAAGTTGCCCTGGCGTCATATCTCTTTCATTCAACATTCAAAACGCCCGGCGATGTCGGGCGTTTTTTTATGCGCCGTTAAAGGGGCAGCCGAGCCAAGTGGGGGTAATCGTCAGAGTTGCGAAAATGCTTTTCTAGACGTGACATAATGGCCAGCACGTGATCTTCGCGCCAGGGGCGCGCCGCGACTTGCACTCCGATCGGCATCCCTGTGCTGGCCAGTTCGACGCGCCGTGCGCTTCGTTCGACTGGATCAGAAAGTTCAGTGCGGTCTGATAGTTCGTCGTCGGCGACCCGCGAGCAAGCGACCGCCCCGCACGGCACGCCGAGTAAATTGAATAAAAACGCGTGACTTGCGGTCGGCATCAGGTCGACCGCGGCGCCGTGCAAAAAAGCGGGCAGCGCGTGCGGCGGCGTGATTACGGCGTCTAGTTGGGCGTCGTCCCAGGTCTGAAAGATTTCGGAAACAAACTGCTGCGCGGCGGCAGTCGCTTGCCACAGCGATTGAGCCGAGCGCGGACCGGCCGCCGCAAAGAGGTCGGCTAATTTTCTTTCGCCCCGCATCCGCATCAGAGCGGCCAGCAGCGGTCGCAGCCAACGCGGCGTTTGCGCAAGTCGTACCAGGCGAGCCACTTCCGGGGCTTTTCGGCTTCCTTGCAGCAATTGTCGGAAGTCGGCGCCGCCGTCGGCGCTGACCAGGGTGAAGTAATGACGCAGCGCCGAAGGTACGTCTGGAGGTTGCAATGCGATAAGCTGAGCCCCGCTGGCTTGCAAGGCGGCGACCGATTGACGAACGACGCGGCGGATCGCCGGCGCCGCGCGAAAATAGCCGTCGTCTTCCCAGTACCCGATTCTTAGTTGCGCGAGATCCGTTTCTTCGCAATTGCCGAATTGACGGCATGCGCCGTCTCCGCCGTGCCAGCGGTACGGAGCGTTCGTCAGGACGCGCATCGCCAATTCCAGATCTTCGACATGTCGTGCAAGCGGGCCAGCTTGGTACTCGACGCCTTGCATTCCGCGCAGGTTGGCAAATGCCCCGGTACGTGCAATGCGTCGGTTCGTCGGCTTCAGGCCGTGGATTCCGCAAAAATGAGCCGGTAAACGAATGCTGCCGCCAAGATCGCTGCCCAGGCCGAGCGGCGAACCGCCGGCGGCGATGATCGCCGCTTCGCCGCCGCTTGAGCCGCCGACTCCGTGATCTAGTTGCCAGGGATTGTTGGTTCGGCCGTAAACCGGATTGTCGGTTTCGTGCAATAGCATCAATTGCGGTACGTTCGTTACGCCCAGCGGAATCGCGCCGGCTTCTCGCAGTCGTCGTACTAAGTCTCCGTCGTGCGAGGCAAGCGATTGTTGGTGACGCGTTAAACCGATCGTCGCTGGAACGCCTTGTACGTAAAAGCACTCTTTGATGGTGATCGGTACGCCGTACAGCAAGCCTGGGCAATGGGGGCGTCCAGCTTGGTCAAGCCGCTGCGCCGTTTCTCGTGCTGAATTGAGCAGCGAGTAGACGACCGCGTTGATCTGCGGATTCACTTGTTCGATGCGTTGCGCAAACTGGTCGATGACTTCTGTGATCGAAAAATCACCAGCGGCGGCGCCGGAGGCAAGTTGCGTGGCGCTCCTTTGCCAAAGGGGCGCAGCGTGGGGGGTAGCGTCCATATGCGTAGCAGCTTTCAGAAAGCGTCGCGGTCAAAGTGAATCAAACGTTGTATGATAAACGAAGCTTTCCCGTCGCGTCCTGCCTATGATTCCTCGCATTTTCATCTTGCTCGCCCTAGTGAACTTGCCGATCGAGAGCGCAAGGGGAGACGATTTTCTTGCAAACGTGCCGCTTGGCCTCGATTGGGTGAGAGTTCCCGATGGCAACCCGCTCACGCCTGCCAAGGTGGCGCTAGGAAGGCGGTTATTTTTTGATCGTCAACTTTCGCGAGACGGCACGATCAGCTGCGCGACCTGTCACGATCCTCAGCATGGATGGACGATCGCCGAGCCGCTAGCTGCCGGCGTGGCAGGCCGTTTCGGCGAACGCAATCCGCCGTCGATCGTCAATGTCGGGCTACAGCATTCGCTCTTTTGGGACGGTCGCGCTAGAACTCTCGAAGAGCAAGCGCTCGAGCCGATTCAAAACCGGGTCGAGATGGACATGGACCTTAAGACGCTGGAGAAGCGGTTGTCGGCTGATTGTAATTATCCGGCACTCTTTCAACGCGTCTTTGGGGGCGGGGTAACCGCAAGCCGGGTCGCTCAAGCGATCGCCGCATATGAGCGAACGCTGCTAGCGGCAGAAACTCCGTACGATTTATTTCGGAACGGACGAGCGACTGCCATGAATGACCAAATGTCTCGCGGGGCTAGCGTTTTTTTCTCCCGGGCGAATTGCGGCGATTGCCATATCGCTAAGGTGTTAACCGACCATCAACTGCACGATACCGGGGTTAGCGAGCAACCGAAAAAGATCCGAACGCCCATGCTGCGAGATTTAGAGCGGACGGCCCCTTATATGCATAATGGAAGTTTAAGCACCTTAGAGGAGGTCGTAGATTACTACGATCGCGGCGGAAATCAACGCCCGGGGCTCGACGTGCGGATGCGGCCGTTACGTTTGTCGGCTGAGGAGAAAAAGGACTTGCTTTATTTTTTGCGGGCAGGGCTCCGGAGTCGCAATTATCCTACGGCGGGGGCATTATCCGAAATCGATTTATCGCCAAAGTCGCCGTAAAGCGAGAAATGGTCGCAAGTCCATGAAGCTTTGGCGGAATCTGGGTGCTTTGGCCGGAAACGTTTTCCGCTGCTCGCATTTTTTCGCTACAATACCGAGCGGAATTTGCACGTAAACCTTTGCTAATATTGGGTCTCCGCTAGGGCGGAGCGTCGTCATGCAGCCAGACGACATGGCCGTCACTGACTTAACTGCCAGTCAATCGGTGGTAGTCTATCCAACCTACGGTTACCCGTCGGCCGATGGGCGACGGTGGGTTGTGGAGGTTCATGGCTGCATCTTTGAAAAGGTCCCCGACAATTTGCCGCGTTGGATCTTGTTGCGTTTGCTGGCGCGCCTGATGGACGCGACCCCTGAAGATCTGCAGACCGAAATTTTTCAGCAACGCATCTTGGGCTTCACCGTCTATAAGCATCGCGGCAAGCAAATTGTCGTCGAGATCGGCGGCCAACGATATCGCTTGCTGCAACGGTCGAGAAAAAACGGGCAATTTCGCGGGCGAATCGAGATTCCGCGAGAAAAACTAGACGAATATCTCGAAACGACGTCAGCAGGCTGCTTTTTACCGCTGCAGGTCGTCGGCGGGACGGATGGCGAACGCACGTTTCCGGCACGGATTCAACTGCTGGAAGATGCCGGAATGTCGATCATTTCCGACATCGACGATACCGTGAAGCATACCGATGTCGCAACGCGCAAGTCGATGTTGGCGAACACCTTCTTACGCGAGTTCAGCACGGTGCCGGGCATCACCGACCTGTTTAAGACGTGGGAAGAGCAGGGCGCCGCGTTTCATTACGTCACCTCTTCTCCCTGGCAGCTTTTCTCGCCGTTGTCCGAGCTCTTTCTGACTGAAGGCTTGCCCGGCGGCACGTTTCATATGAAATCGATCCGCTTTCGCGATCCCAGCGTGTTACGGCTTTTTATTGATCGACAAGCTCGGCAAGGTGGGGCTGGAGAATATCCGTAAGGAATTGGGTGA
>JBITAD010000661.1:0-5430 GCA_044439945.1 Blastopirellula sp. JB062 | reverse complement strand
TTTCAAGAAGAATATGACGCCGCCAAACGGTTGCTGTCAGCCGGCAACCTGCGTTTGGTCGTTTCGATCGCCAAAAAATATCGCAATCGCGGGCTCAGCTTTCTTGACCTCATTCAAGAGGGCAATACCGGCCTGATGCGTGCGGTCGATAAATTCGAGTATCAACGCGGCTACAAATTTTCGACCTACGCCACTTGGTGGATTCGGCAGGCAATTACCCGCGCAATCGCCGATCAAAGCCGAACGATTCGCGTGCCGGTTCACATGATCGACACGATGGGCAAAGTCCGCTCGGTCACGCGAGACCTGCTCCAAGAGCTGGGGCGCGACCCGACGGCCGAAGAAGTCGCCGAACGAGCCGGCCTATCGATCGACGACGCACGGGTCATTTTAAAGATGAACCGCAATCCGCTTTCGCTGGATCAACCGGTGGGCGATCACGACGACAGCTTCTTCGGCGAATTTTTGGAAGATCATCGCGACGAAGATCCGTTGTACGAAACCCATCAACAAGCCCTTAAAGATCGCTTATGCGAAGTGCTCGAAGCGTTGAATCACCGCGAACGAGAGATCATTCGCCTTCGCTACGGGTTGACCGACGGCTACTCGTACACGCTTGAAGAAGTGGGCAAGATCTTCTCGGTCACGCGAGAACGAGTTCGCCAAATCGAATCGAAAGCGGTTCGCAAGCTGCAACAACCCTACCGTAGTCGCGGTTTGGCCAGCTTTTTAGAAGGCGCCGAAGAGTTGGTCGTCGACCACGCCGAAACAGCGTAAACCTGCCTAGCCAGGTGCGCCAAATTTGGGTGCGTGAGAGGGCGAGTCCGCCAGGCGACAACCATCGGACTTGCCCTCTCCTCTTTTTCTTGTATTGCTAAGCGTAGAGCCGGTTTCAAAACGATTATCGTGCCCGAGATTTTCGGATTTCGGCGAAACGCAAGAAGGTCGAACCCGGCGAATCCTCTCTTATTCGCCCATGCGGACTGACGAAGCAAGTCGCTCTATCTAGCAATCGACGCCGAAATGGGGTTGCGAAACAGGACGCGGGGTTCGCCTCTCATCGCGCTCTTTCGGCAACTGGTTGCATGCCGCTCCGCCAACCGGCAAAATACCTGTTCCGTGCGAAGGCTGGCAAGCCGCACGTCGGTCTCACCCCTTCTACTTTCTACGACGCCAAAGAGGAGCTTCACATGGCACGCCCCGTGACGATGTTTACCGGTCAATGGGCCGATCTGAAACTGGACGACATGGCCAAGGCGATGCGCGAATTCGGTTTTGACGGCCTAGAGCTGGCCTGCTGGGGCGATCACTTTGAAGTGAATCGCGCCAACGCCGAAGGGGATTATTGCGAGAAAAAGCGTGAGCAGCTCGAAAAATACGACTTGCAATGCCATGCGATCAGCGCTCACCTGGTCGGGCAAGCGGTCTGCGATCTGGTCGACCAGCGCCATCAAGCAATCTTGCCTGACTACGTTTGGGGAGACGGCGACCCGGACGGAATCAACCAACGCGCCATCGAAGAAATGAAAGCGACCGCTCGAGCCGCCCAAAAATTCGGGGTCGACGTCGTCAATGGTTTTACCGGCAGCAGCATTTGGCATTTGCTTTATAGCTTTCCGCCGGTTCCCCCTGCCATGATCGACGCAGGTTTTCAGCAATTTGCGGATCGCTGGAATCCGATCTTAGACGTCTTCGGCGAATGCGGCGTAAAATTCGCCCTCGAAGTTCACCCGACCGAAATCGCTTTCGACATCTACTCGGCCCAACGCGCTTTAGAAGCGGTCGACGGCCGCGAAGAGTTCGGCTTTAACTTCGACCCCAGCCACCTGTTGTGGCAAGGCGTCGATCCGGTCGAGTTCATTCGCGCCTTTCCCGATCGCATTTACCACGTCCATATCAAAGACGCGATCGTCACCCTCAACGGACGCAGCGGCATCTTGGGCAGTCACATCGACTTCGGCGATCATCGTCGCGGCTGGAACTTCCGCAGCCCTGGCCACGGCGGGGTAAACTTTGAAGAGATCATTCGCGCCTTAAACGACATCGGTTACGCCGGTCCCCTTTCGATCGAATGGGAAGACTCGGGCATGGACCGCATGCACGGCGCCGAAGAATCATGCCAGTTCGTTCGCGACATCGACTTCAGCCCCAGCAACGTCGCGTTCGATTCCGCTTTCGACAAAGAGAAGCAATAAGCGAGAACGCCCGTATATTCGCTACGATCGTCAAGGCCGCTGACCATTTCAGCGGCCTTTTTGCTGCGCCGACCGAGCGAACAAAGTAGACTGAAAGATACGCCTTGTTCCGCTTCGTACGCCGCGAGAAATTGTCTTTCTGATGACTTCGCTTTTCGTCTGCTTATCGCTACTGGCCGCCGATCCCGCGCTCGACCGCGCGACGCTCGACGCCCGCTTTCAAGACGAATTGAATCAGTTGGCCGACAAGTGCGAAGAGCTGAAAATGTCGTCCCAGGCCGCAGCGACCGGCAACTGGTTCCTCCATCGACGCCCTATCTACAACTATGCGACGCTCGTCCCCGAGAGCGATCCGCTGAAACCGACTGGCGAAACGACGCAGTTAGTCAAGTTTTGGTACGAAAAACTGACTGCTCTGCGGCAAGTCTACGCCGATCAACTCTTTCGCTTGGCGCAGCAAGAGCTAGCCGCTGATCGCGCCGACGTCGCCTATCGTCTGGTGCATGACGTGCTGCGCGAAAATCCCGACCATGCCGACGCCCGCCGCATCTTAGGCTATCGCCAAGTGGGAGGAGTGTGGCGACGCCCCGGCGTCACGACTCGAGTGAAACAGTTGCGACTTGATCACCCGAAACTGCCTTGGCCGGCGCGGACGTATTGGCTAATCGAATCGCCTCACTTCGCAATCAGCACCAATCACAGCGAAGCGGCCGGGCTTGATCTGGCCGACAAGCTCGAACAACTTTACTCGGCCTGGGAGCAAGTCTTCTTTTCTTATTGGAGCAATCGCCGCCAATTGCAAAGCTACTTTGACGGATCGACTCCCAGCCCGCGCCGCCAAAAATTTCGCATTGTCTATTTTCGTTCGCAAAAAGAATACGTCGAACATCTCTCGAAGCTGCAACCTCAAGCGGCGATGACGATGGGCATCTATCTGTTTGATCAGGAGGAAGCCTATTTTTACGCCTCCGAAGACTCCGCTGCGCAATCGACCTGGCTGCATGAAGCGACCCATCAACTGTTTCACGAATATCGCTCGGCGCCGGATCAAGTCGGCCAAGAGGCCAACTTTTGGGCGATCGAGGGAGCCGCGCTCTATATGGAATCGGTTCGCATGTTCGACGGTTACTGCACGATCGGCGGCTTTGACGCGACTCGCTTGCAATTTGCCCGCAACCGACGCCTGGTCGGCGATTTTCATATTCCGGTCGAAGAACTCTGTGCGCTGTCGCGCGACCAACTGCAAACGCATCCAGACATACGCCCTATCTACAGCGAAGCGGCCGGGCTTGCTCATTTTCTGATGGACGGCGATTCGGCGACGCACCGAGTTCCATTCATTCAATATCTTCGTGCGATCTATTTAGGCCGCGACCATGCCGCTTCGCTCGCCGAAGCGACTCAGCTATCGTTCCGCGACATCGACGACGGCTACCTCCGGTTTCTCCAAGTCGACGATGCGATGCTCGCGCAGCTTGACCCACTGGGCCCCACCGTCGACTTGGCGCTGGGCCGAACTGCAGTCACCGACCGCGGAATGCAGGCGATCGCGCGCCTGCCGCTCCTCTCTTGGCTCGATCTCACCGGCACGCGCGTCGGCAGTGCCGGCGTGACGCAGTTGCACGTCCCGCAACTGCGCGATCTCGGCCTCGGCGGCACTGCAACGACCGATGCGGCGATTCCGGCGATCGTGCGCCAGCAAAACCTGCGCGAACTCGATTTAAGCGGCACGGCGATCACCGACTCCGCATTGGCGCAGCTCGACCAGTTGCCCCATTTGCAAATTTTGCGACTCGCTGTGACCAACGTCACCGACGCCGGTATCGCGCAACTTGACCGCTGTGCGCAATTACGCGCGCTTGATTTGCGCCGCACCTCGACGACCCCGGCGGAAGTCGCAAAATTACGGCAAGCCAAACCGCAATTGCAGGTTACGGTCGACGACGCAGCGCCGTTAAAATAGCGGCTTCGTTCGGAATTCGTCTTGATCGTCCCCTGCATGAAGGTATGCCCCCCATGAGCGAAATGCGTCCCTGGATTTTGTCGGAAGTCAACTACGACTACGTCAAGAAGAATCAGTACGAAGTCGCCGTGCTGCCGCTCGGCGCGACCGAGCCGCACAACTTGCATCTTCCCTACGGCACCGACATGTATGAAGGGACCGCTATCGGCGAGCGAATTTGCGCCGCCGCCCATCAACAAGGCGCCAAGGTCGTCTTGCTGCCGACAATGCCGTACGGCACCGAAACGAACATGAACCAGTTTCCGCTGGCGATGAACGTAAACCCTTCGACCTTGTTTTTAGTGATCGCCGAACTTGTTCAATCGCTAGTCGACAGCGGCATTCGCAAAGTGGTGCTGCTTAACAGTCACGGCGGCAACGAGTTCAAACCGTTGCTCCGAGAACTTTACGGCAAGACCGCAGCGCACCTCTTTTTGTGCAATTGGTTCCGCGTCTTGTCCGCCGAAGACTATTTTGAAATCTTCGAGCATATGGACGATCACGCTGGCGAAATGGAAACGTCGCTCATCATGGCTTGCCAAGGTCATCTGGTCGCCAAAAACGAGGACGGCACGCTCAACGCCGACGACGGCGTCCAACGGCCGATGCAGTTTGACGCCCTGAACCAAGGATGGGTCTCGATCACGCGCCCGTGGCACCTGCTGACGACCAACAGCGGCTCTGGCTATCCGCATGCGTCAACCGCTGAAAAAGGGGAAAAAATGCTCGATAAACTGAGCGAGCGGCTTGCGACGTTTTTGGTCGAATTGTCAGCGGCGGAAATTGACGAAACCTTCCCGTTTGCAAAAACTTAATGAAGAGCAAGCCTTCTCTCCCAGGCGAAGACTGGCGACGTGTGCTCTCAAAATGAGACAAAAGCGTGAGACACGCCGAAGCGAAAACCACGATCGCCTCGCCTGGGTACGCTGGCAATTTTTCTTAACCTGCTACCGCGACGCTCCTTACGCGACAAGGACAAGTTTTCCTAAGCTTTGGCACACTGTCTGCTATTAGAAATAGCAGCACCCCCTTAGGAGAAAATGGATGACTTCGCCCAATAAAGCTCCACGAGCCAGAACGATCGCAATCGCCGCCAAACGAGGAGATCTCGATATGCAAAGAGCCAAGATCGCTTCGCTTTTTGTACAAAGCTTGGTTTTGATCGGCGTAACCGCTATGTCGGCAGCGTTGATCTTCACAACGCTACTTTAGACCCAACTTCCTTTTAGGCGC
>JBITAD010000660.1:3909-5442 GCA_044439945.1 Blastopirellula sp. JB062 | reverse complement strand
TAGGTTGCGCATTTCAATTCGGGCGCGAGGATCAAGACCGCTCGCCGGCTCGTCCAGCAACAGCACTTGCGGATCATGCAGCAAGACGCGGGCTAGTCCTAAACGTTGCGTCTGTCCGCGCGACAACGTATTGGCGAACGCGTCTCGTTTAAAGTCGAGATCGACCAAGTTTAGCATCTCGTCGCAAACCTGGCGCCGCTTGTCTCCTCGAATGCGATAAGCGGCGGCGAAAAACTCGAGGTATTCGATCACCTTCATATCGTCATAGACGCCGAAAAAGTCAGGCATATAGCCGACCAAACGACGGATTTCTTTTGGATTGGTGTAGATCGAATGTCCGCACACGTACGCTTCGCCCCAAGTCGGGTTTAGCAGCGTCGCGATGATTCGCATGGTGGTCGTTTTGCCAGCGCCGTTGGGGCCGATAAAACCGAAGACGTCACCTTGCTTCAGGTCCAGTTCGATCCCTTTGATGGCGTAGAAATCGCCGTATTTTTTCGTCAGGTCGTGGGTTTCGATCATGGCGGCGCCTTCAGATGCGTTATTCCGGTTCGACCGGATAGAGCAAGCGGACGTAGGTCCAGCGTTGAGTCGTGGGATCTAGCGACTGGTCGGAACCGGCCGCGGTCATTTGCAATTGAGCGACAGGCTCGGCCGATTTGCCGACCAGCACCGCACGTTGCGTTTGCGAATGTTTCGACAAGTCGATGAAGCCTTGATAGCGCTGGATTAAATTCGTATAGCCGCGACCGCCTGCCGATTCATGAAACATCGCCACCTCCATGATGCGGTCGATATCCGTATTTTCGCGATCCCATTTTTCAGAGACGTCGCGAGCGTCGCTGACGCGCGTCTTGCGCAACACCTTGTCCGAATTCTTACCCGCCTTTCCGGATAAAGACAAAACGCCTCCCGCGGGAAACTTGGGAAAGTGCCAAGCCCAGCGACCATAGAAAACGTAGACGTCTTCCAGGTCAAGATTGGTCGGATTGCGAATCACGCCGTTGAGCAGTTGGTTGTTGATTTCGGTAAGCGGTTTGGGCGCGTCGCCGGCGAGCGTCGTCCAGCCTCGACCGAACAGACTGCGCGACGACCAAATTTGGATCGGCAAATTTTCGAGCGATACCGACTCGTCCGCTTCGGCCAGATGATAAGGGTTTTGCACGGTCGCCAACGATTGACGCGAATCCATACCGCCCAACGATTTGCCGGGCAGCCCTTGCCAAGTGAGAATTTGCTTCCAGTCTTCCGTTTGCGACGGCGCCTGATTCTGTAGCGAAACGTTAAGCCGTTGCGTTTGCGGGCTGTAAACATGGGCCCAGGTCGTCGAGCGAACGACTCGACTAGCCAAATCGCAGTCGAGCACGTCGACTTGGTTGATCCGCAGCTCGTTCCCCTTCGACCAATAGGCCAAGCCCCAAGAGACGCCGCAGACCAAACAAACGATTATGGGAAACGTGACCCAGGTCCATTCCATCCGCGGAAAGAGGCGTTGCAGCAGAAAATAGTCTCCTGGGCCGATCAGTAGCAGAT
>JBITAD010000660.1:0-3899 GCA_044439945.1 Blastopirellula sp. JB062 | reverse complement strand
ATAAACGACGATAATCAGCCCGATCAAAAAGAACGAGATCAAATAGACGCCTTGAAATTGATCGAGCGCGACGCGCAACTGTCCCGAGATATCTTCGTAACCGACATGGGCCGCGCTTTGACCCGCCAACGAAACGATGCCGACGTCTTGTTGCTCCGACTCGCCGCTCAGCAATTTGGTAAGCAGCGGTTGCCGCCCGTCCCACCCGACGATCGGCGGCGAGTTGAGATCAAACGCGACGAATTCGACGAGTCCGAAACCGTAGGACGCGAGCGAGATTAACGGCGTCGTATCGCCCGAAGCGCGCTCGACCAACGCGATACCGCGGGCGTCGGTCAGCATCGCAATTTTCAAAAGGGGCGTTCCGGGGCGGTCCAGCCGAGAAACCTTGCCCGCATATTTTTCGAGCTCGCCGGTCTGGCGTTCTTCTTCGGTACCGGCGTACTTGCCCGGAAGGAATCGGGCGAGCGGAGCGCCGTCGGTCAGCAACGCTTCGGCGTCGGCGCTGACCGCAAGAAAGATGCGGCCTCCTAGTTTGGTCCACCAATCCATCGCGTCCAGTTTGTCGGACTCAAGAGCTTGCCACATGGGGGCGTCGCCGCCGACGATCAACAAGCGATCGACGCCTTCCAGCATGCGCCAGTCGTGGGGCAAATCGTGGGGAGTAATTTGTGCCAGTTGCGACGTTTCGTGCGGTTGAGCGCGCTGTTGCCGCATCAGGTCGTCAACGCCGGGCAACTCGCCGCTTAGCAGCCATAATTGTTGACTGGCGAGCACCGGTTGGCCGAGCTCTTGTACGCCTGCTTGCCAAACCGAACGGCGACTAGTCGTTCCGTCTTCGCTTTCAAAGATGATTTCCAGACGACTGCTCGTACGACCGATTTTGACCGGCAAGACGAACGATTCGGTTTGACCGGCGGCAATTTCGGCCGTTTTACCATGCGGCCAACGATGTTCGACCGGAACTCCGTCCGAATCGAACGAGCCGATATGGATCTTGCCTTGCAAGGGTTCTTCGCCGGCGGTGATCGAGACCCGAATCGGCGACCACACGCCGATTTTGAATCGTCCGGCGAAGCCTAAGCTCGCTTCGATTTCGGCGATGTCATGACGCTGTTGCGCCCATGTGCCAGCCTCTGACGAAGCGGTCGACATGGCGACAAGTGCGAACGTTATTAGGAGAGAGCGACAGAGAAGCAACATCAAAGTCGTGCATGTCTCGCAAAAGGAGGACGCCGCCCAGTTCCTGCCGAACGGCTTGAAGCTCTTTAGCATAATCCGCAGACCGCCGTTTCGCGAGTTGACGCTTACCAAAGTCGGAAGAACTTCGCGGGAAGTTAATGCCGAATTCAGCGATTTTACGGCTTTTCGGCGTCATCGCAGACGCACAGAAATTGTCCGCAACCGGGGCAACCGCTGCCATATTTCTGATTGACCGCATCCGCTAAATCGACGCCGGCCACATTGGCGATCGTCGTCAGCCAGGCGAGCACGTCGGCAAATTCGCCCACACGCTCTTCATGCGTACCGCCGCGCAGCGCCGACGATAACTCGCCGACCTCTTCCATCAGCCACATGAACGTCCCTTCGATCCCGCGAGTCTCATCCTTTTCAAAGTACATCTCGCGGATCAATTTTTGAAATTGAGCCAGGCTGACGTCGACCGGCGGCGCTGATTCTTGATTCACGGTTGAATTTTCTCTAACAACTGTTGAGCGGCCGTCGAAGAGGGCGAATGTCGTAATACGGCGGTAAGAATATCGCGGGCCGCCGCTTCGTCGCGGACGGCGATCAACGCTTCGGCGGCGGCGAGCCCCCAATCTACCCGATCGGGTGACAGGCGAAAAGCGACCGAGAGTTCGCGGGCCGCCGCAATCTGATTTCCTAAGGCTTGTTCGGCACGGCCGTGAAGCTCGTGGGCCTGGGCGTCGGCAACGTCAATTTGATACGCTTCCTGCGACCAGCGGGCGGCGCCTTTCCAATCTTCGCGAGCCGCCATCAACATGGCCAGCTTTTTGCGAATCGCCGTGTCGTGATGTTTTTGGGCGGCCAAGGTCGGCAGCAACTTTAGCAAAGCATCGTCGTCTTGCTGTAGCAGATAAACGCGCGCCAACGCTTCGGTCCATTCCGGATTTTGCGGTTCGGCATGGGCGCCGCGACGATAAAGCTGGAGCGCCGAGGCGAAATCCTTTTGTTTCAAACGCAAGCCGGCCAACAGCGCCACGGGACGCCGATCAAAACGATCGCCGGTCGCTTGCTCAAGCAAATCCAACACGCGCTGCACGTCGCCGATCGAGAGATGCAGCCGTGCCAGAACATACAATGCCAGCGGGTGATCCGCATCCTGTTCCAACGCTTTTTCGGCATGTTTACGGGCGCTCGCGTTCGACTTGCGGCGCAGATAGGCGTGAGCGGCGCTGGCCTGAACATCGGCGTCTTCGGGCAAATCACGCGCTTGGCGGATCAACTTGGCGAAACTTTGATCGGCGTCGTTCAGTTCGACTTTCACCTCGCGGACGACGGTGACAAGATAGTCGCGATAACCCCGCTCAAAGTCGTCTTGCGAGGTGGCGAAGGTTTGCTGCAAAATTTGTTCGGTCGTCAGCGAATTCGCATAACCGTCAAGCATTTTCGTCAATGCGTCGTCGCCGAAGCGTTCTTTTAAATAGGCGGCGTAATGAAACGACTGACAATAGGCCATCGTCCAGTCGTCGCCGTCGCGCGGGCGAATAAACCCGTAATTGATCGTATTTAAATCAAACAGGTCATTGGCGGCGATCCGTTTGGCCAGCAGCACTTTCCAATCAGGCGGCTGCACTTCGGTTTCGTGCGTTACGGCTAGCGCTTCCGTAAACCAATGGGGAATGTTGAAATCGGTTTGCTGTAAGTTCACGACATGCACAAACTCGTGTCGCAGCACGTTGCCCCAGTTGTATTTTTCAGGCATCGACGACGGAGAAGCTAAAGCGATCATTTTGCCGGCACAGGCGCCGACCGTGCCGATATAGGGCAAGCCGACCATACGAGCGCTAAACCAGCCGTGCCCGCTGGTATTTTTCGCTTGATGGAAGATCTCGATCAGCGTTTTGTCGGCCGGTTCGTAGTCGAAGGCTTCGCAGATCGGATGATAGACGTTTTCTTCTAAATGGCGAGCGGCGTACTCCGCCAACAATTTATCTTTTTGCGGGTCGTAGCGAATGACGAAATGCTCGGTTTCCAGCGTTTCGTACGTCGCTAACAGATCAAGCACCTCGAGCGTGTTTTTGACGCGCACGTGAAACGGATCGGCGGCAAAAGCTTTTTGCAGTGCCTGTCGGGCCTCCGGCTCTTCGCCCATCCGCATCAGCACCAGACCCAATTCGGCATGCGGGCGAACCAATTGCGGCATTCTTTCGGTCGCCGCCCGATAAAAGCTGACGGCGTACGGATACTTTCGCAGCAACTCGCATCCTTCGCCCAGGGAAGCGAAAAAAATGCCGCAATTCGGATTCGACAACGTCTGCGATTCGATCAATTCGCCGTAACGAGTCGTGTCGCCTGTTTCCGTTTCGAGCGCTGCGCCGTCGGCCGCCAGATAAGCGGCGGCCAGCAAGCCGGCGGTCTGTTGTCGTTGGGGGTTAATCTGGCGAGCTTGTAAGAGCGTCTCGATCGCCGCCGGCGGACGAAAATCGGCCAAATAGGCTTTCGCTTTCGCTTCCATCGCCGGCACGTAATCGCCCCGGATCGCCAAAGCCTGATCGGCCGCCGCGATCGCCAGATCGACGTTGTACCCGGTCAGATCCATCTCCGACTTGAGCGTGAAAAGTTCGGCCGAGTTCGGGTTCAGCTCTAAAGTTTTGGTCCATTCGCCGCGTGCCGAACCAAGGTTGAATTTCTCCGCAAATAGTTCCGCCGTCGCA
>JBITAD010000659.1:0-21839 GCA_044439945.1 Blastopirellula sp. JB062 | reverse complement strand
CTGACGGTTGGTTGGAAACGAGCGACCTGTCGGCGATCGCATTGGCGCAAAAATATGAGCATCTGCCGATTGCGGCAGTGATTTATACCGACATCGCGACCGACGGCATGATGGCCGGACCGAACGTTGCGGCGATGGCCGAGATGAAAGCGGCGATTCGCTTTCCGGTGATCGCATCCGGCGGAGTTACGACGGTCGAAGACGTCGCTCAATTGGCGATCGCCCAACTCGACGGCGCGATTGTCGGACGAACGCTTTACGAAGGAAAAATGACCGTCACGGCCGCCGTCGAAGCGGCCCGTGCGGCCCTTTTATAGCCGAGGAACGTTACGTCACTTTATTCACTTGCGACGTAAGCAAAAGGAGCGAACAACCGCCGCTTAACCCTTAGACGCAGCATTCCCAGGCCGACCGTGGCGAGTTTTTGACCGCACCGGCGATCGGCGACTCGCCAAGTCCTCCCACCATGCAATAGGAGTCTTGGTATGTCTACTCGTCTTGAGGCAAGTATCCGCGATATTGTGCTTTGCGGTCATGGTTCGTCCGGAAAAACGAGCCTGATCGACCGCATTCTCGAAACGACGCACGAAGTCGAAGGGCGGCATAACGTCGACGACGGCACCAGCGTCACCGACTTCGAGCCCGAAGAAAAACTGCACCATTATTCGGTCGAAGCGGCTCTCGCTCATTTCCGGCATCGCGGCGTTCGCTTTAACTGCATCGACGCCCCCGGCTATCCTGACTTTATCGGGCAAACGATCTCCGCGATTCGCGGCGCCGACACCGCCGTGATCGTTATCGACGCGCATGTCGGCATCGCCGTCAACACGCGCCGCGTCTTCGCCGAAGCGACCCGCGCCGGGCTAGGGCGAATGATCGTTATCAACAAAATGGATCTCGAAAACGTCGACTATCCGGCGTTGCTCGATTCGATTCGCCAGACGTTCGGTTCGGCTTGCATTCCGTTTAACGTCCCCGCCGCAAGTCAGGGAGAGTTCGATCGGGTGATCGGCGTCATGGACGACGGCGCTGACTTAACCGGGGCTTTGACCTCGCCGCGCGACTATCAAGAACCGCTCGTCGAAGCGGCGGTCGAAGCGGACGAGCAGTGGATGCAACGTTACTTCGACGGTCAGCAGCCGAGTCGGTCCGAACTTGCCGATTTGATCCCCCAGGCGGTCGCGGCAGGCACGCTGGTTCCGATCGTCAGTTGTTCGATCAAGTCGGGGGTCGGTTTCGCCGAACTGCTTGATGCGTTGGCCGTTTGCTCGGTTCCCCCCTCGTTGATCCATCGCCGCGCGATTGATCCTAGCGGCGAAGCGGTCGAATTAAACGCAGACCCCGGCGGCCCGCTGGCGGCCCAGGTCTTTCAAACTCGAATCGATCCGTTCGTGCAAAAACTGTCTTACATTCGCGTTTATAACGGCACGTTGCACAAAGACGATACGATCCATCTGAACCACGGCAATCGCAAAGGGGTGAAGATCGGTCAGTTGTTAGAAGTGCAGGGCGCCGATTTGCGGCCGGTCGACGAAGCGCTGCCCGGCGATATCGTCGCCGTCGCCAAGATCGAAGACTTGCATACCGGGGTGAACGAAGGCGATCTGAAACTGCCGGAAATCGATTTTCCCGAGCCGATGGTCGGCGTGGCGATTCGGCCCAAAAGTCGCAATGACGAAGCGAAATTGGCCGCCGCCTTGCACAAGTTGGTCGAAGAAGATCCGACGGTGCGAGTCGAGCACGATTCGCAAACGCACGAAGTCGTCTTGCGCGGCATGAGCGATTTGCATCTCTGTCTGCTGCAAGAGCGACTCGCGCGGCGCGACCATGTCGAGATCGAAACCCGCGAGCCGAAAATTCCGTATCGCGAGACGATCCAAAGCGAAGCGGAAGGTTCGTATCGGCATAAGAAACAGACCGGCGGCCGGGGGCAATTTGCCGAGGTCCATATTCGGATGTATCCGCTGCCGCGAGGAACCGACGTCGATCAATTCGCCGATAAAGCTCGTTTTCCGCATTTGAAGCATCGCCATTATCACCCCGACCAAAACTTTTTATGGATCGATTCGGTCGTGGGAGGCGCGATTCCCGGCAACTATATGCCGGCGATCGAAAAAGGGTTTTTAGAACGAATCGGCCAAGGAGTCTTAGCCGGATGTCAAATTCAAGATTTATGCGTCGAAGTTCATTTCGGTAAGTTTCATCCGGTCGATAGCTCGGAGACGGCGTTTAAAATCGCCGGCGCCAAAGTGCTGCGCAACGTCTTTAAGCAAGCGAACCCGGTCTTGCTTGAACCGAGGGCCGACCTGGCCGTGACCGTGCCGGAAGGAAATATGGGAGACGTGTACAGCGACCTGTCGACCCGTCGCGGGCAAGTGCTGGGCGCCGAAAACGCCAGTCCTGGATTTCAGACGATACGCGCGACGGCGCCCCTTTCCGAGGTAATGACCTACGCCAGAACGCTTTCGAGCATGACGGCGGGGCAAGGTTCGTACACGATGCGATTTAGTCATTATGACCCGGCGCCCCCCCACTTGCAGGAAACGATCTTGCGAAACTCGGGGCAGCGCGAAGAGGATGACGCCTGATCGATCGACCTGGGGCGACCTTTCCGCCGCCGACAAAGTCAGCGTCGGCGGCGGATCGATCGAAATCAGACTAAACTTCGCTTTCGCGAAAAGACGAAGAAAAGTGCGCCCCCTTTGTCCGGCATGACGCCGAAGCGTAAGATGAATCAAACGGTTCGATCGGCAAACTTGCCCTGTTTTTCCTAAAATGGTACGTCGCATTATGTGCCCAGCTTCGCACGGTTTCTGTTGTCGCTGTTGTTGTTTGAGCTAACGCCCCAACGGCCGAGACGTTCTCGGTTGTGATCGTCTCGCCCAGATCAACGTACTCTCGCCGACACAGGAAACGCAGCTATGGCCTCGGACGCCCGACTTAAAGAAGATCTTCCCTCGCTCACTGACCGGCTTGTCGCCACGTACCAGCAAATTGGCACGATCAATCATTTGGGGCATTGCCCGCTGCCCAACTACGAGATCATTATCTCGGCCTTGGAAGATCTGAAAGAGATCATCTATCCCGGGTATCGCCGTCGCGAAGGCTTGCACATGGGGAACATTACCTACCATGTGGGAGACCTGATCGACGGCTTGCACGACAAGTTGACGACGCAAATCGCCCGAGCGCTTCAGCATGACGAGCGGCTAAAGCGAGAACGGGGCGAGTGCGACCCCGACGAAAAGACCGATTACGAAGCGAAGGGGCAGGCGATGGCGATCGAATTTTTGAATCGCCTGCCGAAGCTGCGCGAGCAATTGGCGACCGACGTGCAAGCCGCCTACGATGGAGATCCGGCTTGCCGCAGTTTAGACGAAGTGATCTTTTGCTATCCCGGGCTCGAAGCGGTTTCCGTCTTTCGCATCGCCCATGAACTGTATGCGTTAGGCGTGCCGTTCATTCCGCGGATGATGACCGAGTGGGCGCACAAGCAAACCGGCATCGACATTCATCCGGGCGCGACGATCGGCAGCTATTTCTTTATCGATCACGGCACCGGCGTCGTGATCGGCCAAACCTGCGAGATCGGCGAGCATGTCAAACTGTATCAAGGGGTGACGCTGGGCGCGTTGTCGTTTGATACCGACGCCGACGGAAACATCGTGCGCGGTATGAAGCGGCATCCGACCATCGAAGATCACGTAGTAATCTACGCCAACGCGACCGTTCTGGGCGGCCGAACGACCGTCGGGCGTCACTCGGTGATCGCTTCGAGCGTTTGGCTGACGCGCAGCGTCGAACCGCATACGACCGTCTTGCTCGAAAAACCGCGGCTACGTCTGCGTAGCGAAACGCCTGCCGACGAAATCTCGGAAGAGGTCAATTTTCAGATCTGACGCCGGCGGCATCGTGGGGCGCTTTCCGCAATCGAATCGTCGCGATCCAGACGATCAGCAATAGCCCGCTGAGCGACGAAATGACTGCGCCGCGATAGAACGACGCCGGTTGATAGCGTAAGGTCACTTGATGCCGCCCGGCCGGCAGCGCGATCGCTTGAAAGATGAGGTTGGCCCGCTCGACCGGCAACGTTGTCGCCGCCCCGTCGGCCGAGGAGAGATGGGCCTGCCAACCGGGGTCGTAGTACTCTTGCACGACCACGTAAGCAGGGCGCGAGAGCGCTACGTCGAGCCGTATTAAATCCTCTCGGCGCCGCGTGATTGTCGCCTGATCTGCGATGGAGAGGCCGCGCTGGTCAAGCTTGTCGAGCGACGAAGTTTCGCCGGCCACGATCGCTTCGCCTTCGTTTCGTTCGATGACGGCTTGGGCCGCATCGCGCCAATTTTCGCGAGAACGAGGATTCGCAATCGGATCAAGGCGATGACTCGACGCGATCCAAACCGGCGGAGTCGGCGCAGACGCTAGCCGTTTTCGTACGACAATTCCTTGCGGAGGAGACGGGTCGAAAGTGATGAGACCGACGGCCGAGAACCGTCGCGCCGTTTCTTCCGCTCCGAGTTGCTCGGTCATCGCTTTGAGCAATATCTGATAATCGGCCGGTGCAAGACTGTTGGAAGGCGCCAGGCCGCCTACTTTTTCGAGCAGATGGTAACGCGGAAAAAGAGTCTCGCGATCGAACGCCAACCCTGCAATCTGGCGATCGGCGGAACTTTCGGCGGCGAACCGCGGCGGATAGTCGTTGGCCGAAAGCGTGCGATACCACCGGGTACCCGGCGCGTCGGCGAAGTGACGACTTTCCCACATGGCTGACGGCGCCGATTGAACGGTCCAACCGAGACCGACGTAAAGATCCAATATCAGAATCAAACACAGCGACGTCGTCGCCGCCAAAGGGCGAGTTCGAAAAATGCGTAGACTGCCCCAAACCAGGGCGGCCGCCAAAGTCGATTGCAGCATGCCGAGTTGCATGTCGACGAGACCCCCAGCCGCATCAAGCGGGCCGAACAACAAGTTGGCAGGCGCGTCGGCAAACGCCGCGACGAGCGAGCCTTTGAAGCTGGCGACGACAACCAACGCGATCCCGCTGAGCGAGACCAGCAGAAGCGCCAGTTTGGAAAGAAGGCGAAAGTCGCATCGTCGTTCGGCGTCGAACCCGAAACCGACGAGCCAACTGCCTGCCAACGTGGCCAGCAGCCACAGTTTGGCCGGATAGCGAAACGAAGCGTAGCCTGGAATCGCCACGTTTAGCAGCCAATAGAGCCCGCCGAACGGCGCGCCGACCGGAAGCTCTTCGTGCGACCAAAGTTGAGCGGTATGGCCCAGTTCGATTAGCAGCCAGCCCGCCCCGTACCAGCCGAGCGAACCGAGGACGCCGATCGCCGAAAGGGCGATCAGCAACTTGCCAAGTTTTTCGCGATGCAGATTGACGGCGCCGATCAGCGCCAACAGTACGGCCAGGCCGCCGACGTAAAGCGACGGCGCCCAAACCCGACCTTCGGCAGGCAACGCGTCGGCCCAGCGACGATGTTCGGGATACATCCGCCCGGTAAAGTTCGACCAAATCAGTTCGGGCCAGCGCCATGGCCCCAGGCTAAATTGATATGACTCGCGTTCTTGGGTTTGCGGTTTTAACTTGCCGAGCAACACGTCGGCCGACGCCGACTCTTTTTGCAAAGATTGGCGAGCGTAGGCGTAGATCGTGCGCGGAGAGTCGACCAGCGCTCTGCGACTGCGAGCCGCCCAGTCAAGCGTCGGCAAGATTTGCACGGCCGAAAGACCTGCGGCGATGAAGAGCGATAACGCAAGACCGCGTCCTTGCAGGCCGAAGAGCAGGGGAATGCGCAAGAGACGACTCTGGCGATAGACGAAATAACCGCAGGCGATCAACGCTAGATGAAACGCCGCTTGCGGATCGCCCCCCAATATCATCATCGCCAAGCTAAACGCAAACAGCGGCGCCGCGGTTGGCCGGGGGCGGTCTTCCGCTAACGTCGTCCCGGCGTACAGCGCCAACGGCGCCCAGGCGGCGCCGACCAAAAAGATGACGTTGGCATGTGCGGCGACGACGTATCCGCCGAAGCTGTAGGTGATCGCCGCCAGAATCGCCCCCGCTCGCGAGACGCCGACCCGGCGGACGGCGTTGTAGGTCGTTAAATAGGCGAGAACGAAATGCAGAATAACGTACCACCGCAGCGTCGCGGCGAACGGAAGCGGTAATGCGAACAGGAGTTTGCCAGGATAAAAAACGGTCGCCGACGGCTCGGCCAGCAGCGGCATGCCGACTCCGTCATACTGATTCCAAAGCGGCGGACGCCCTTCGCCCCAAATCGATTGCGTATGCGCGAAGAGAGGATAATAGAAGTGGGCCGCGTCCCGAAAAACGAAGCTTTCGTCATTGACGACGGACGGTCCGAAGAACGACAGCAACAGCGCCGCCAGCGGAAGGAGCGGCAAGAGAGCGAGACGGAAGCGGCCGGCGCGATTCGACATGCCGCTAGTTTAGCACGCGACCTTAGACGACGAGAAGTCGTGCGTACTCTTCGCGCAATTGATTACGTAGCAAGTCGACCCGCGCCGCGACCGCCGCGGTCCGCGATTGCGAGGGGGATTGCGTGCCGGAACGAAAATCGGAGGTCCGCACGCCAGGCGATGCGAACGGACGATCGACGTCGATCCAACCGTCGAAATTTCGCTCGGCGGCGACCGGCGAAACGAATCTTGTTTCTTTAGCGATGCGAGGGTTCATGCGCTAGCGCGTCTCCAATGGGACGGGATGTCTTCTTCCGCAAATTGATCGCCGAACAAATTTCGTTTGACTTCCGCAAGCAGCATTTCGACTTCTTCGCGAGCCGACTCTTCCGTCGCCGTCGATTTGCCGACGATCTGTTGCAGGCTGCGTTGTTTCTCTTTCGCTCCGCCGCCGCCGGCGACGGCGACCTGGAATTCGTACGGACCGCAGCGGATGCGATCGCCGTCGGCGACGGCGCCACGCGTGAAATGTTCGCCGTTGACGGTCAGCTCGGGGCCTTCGTCTAACCAGCGAAGGGTCAACTGCGAGCCCCGGTGATAAACGTACGCGTACGCTTCTGGAAATTGCGGATCTCCCAGGACGAGATCGCAGTCGTTGCCTGAACCGATCAAAAACAGCGGCGCGGTAATCAGCCGGCTCGACTTTTGCGCGCGGCCGCGACGAATGTGCAATTCCGCACGCAGCGGGGCGCTGCGGCGATGATCGCCTTGCAGCGGGTTCGCGGAATGGATTTCGTAAGTCGCGGTCATGATACGTCCGATCGTCAAGCGAGATGGGCAGTCGGTCGATTTAAGCCCAAGCGGAGAAAATCGACTTGCCGTCTATGAAAATGATCGGACGTCAAGTGGGCGGTAAATTACCGAGAATTCGCGCAGAAGCGAATCTTACCAACCGTCGCCGGCGCAGCGAGCCAGTTGGGTAAGCTAGAGAGAATATCCGGTACGCTTCGCTAGCAGCGTTCGCTAGTTTTGCGAAACGCGGATTTGCGCCCGGGCCTGCGCCACCATGCGATCGCGGATCGCCAGCAGTTCGTCGGTCGACGCCGGTTGCCGCATGGCGTTTTGCAGTTGCTCTTCGGCGTCCGCTTTCGAGACCGATTCGGCCGGCAGCGCTTTGCCGGTCAGCACGTTCACTTCGTCGTTGGCGACTTGCACGAAGCCGCCGTCGACGTAGTAACGGGTCGTCTTGCCGCCGCTTACGATCCGCATTTCGCCGTAACCGAGCCGGCCGATCATCGGGCTATGCGACGGAGCGATACCGATTTCGCCGTCGAACAGCGGCAGCGCGACGAACTCGGCGGTCGTTTCGAGCGCCGTCTCTTCGGGCGTGACGACGATGCACTTGAGCTGCGCCATCGGTTACTTCTTTCCCTTCTTGGCCATCTCTTTGGCCTGCTCTTCGGCTTGCTCGATCGGGCCGACGTACATGAAGGCCGATTCGGGGAGGTGATCCCATTTGCCGTCGCAAATTTCTTCAAAGCTGCGAATCGTATCGGCCAGCGGCGTGATCTCGCCCGCTTTGCCGGTGAAGACTTCCGCCACCAGGAACGGTTGCGACAGGAAGCGTTCGATGCGACGAGCGCGATGGACGATCAACTTGTCCGATTCGCTCAATTCGTCGACGCCGAGAATCGCGATGATGTCTTGCAGTTCGCGGTAACGTTGCAGCGTGGTTTGAACGCGGCGAGCGATCGCGTAATGACGATCTCCCACATATTGCGGATCCAAAATACGGCTGGACGAAGCCAGCGGATCGACCGCCGGGTAAATGCCCTTTTCCGAAATCGAGCGTTCGAGATAGATAAACGCGTCAAGCTGACCGAACGCGGTCGCCGGCGCCGGGTCGGTCGGATCGTCGGCCGGCACGTAAACGGCTTGCACCGACGTAATCGCCCCTGATTTGGTCGAGGCGATACGCTCTTGCAGGCCGCCCATTTCGGTCGCCAAAGTCGGCTGATAACCGACCGCTGAAGGCATACGACCCAACAACGCCGACACTTCCGAGCCCGCTTGCGAGAAACGGAAAATGTTATCGATAAACAGCAGCGTATCGGCCCCGGTGGCGTCGCGGAAATGCTCGGCCATGGTCAACGCCGACAACGCGACCCGCAGACGTGCGCCCGGCGGTTCGTTCATTTGGCCGAACACCATGCAGGTCTGCTCGATCACCTTGCGGCCCGTTTGGCCGATTTCGGTATCTTGCATTTCGAGCCACAAGTCGGTTCCTTCGCGAGTTCGCTCGCCCACCCCGGCGAAAACCGAGTAACCGCCGTGAGACGACGCGATACGAGCGATCAATTCGGTCAGAATAACCGTCTTGCCCAGACCGGCGCCGCCGAACAGACCCGCTTTACCGCCGCGAACGAACGGGGTGAGCAGGTCGATCACTTTAATGCCGGTTTCGAAAACTTCGGTATTGGTCGATAGCTCGGCGACCGGGGGAGCGTTGCGGTGAATCGGCAGAACGTCTTCCGCTTCGATCGGGCCGCGACCGTCGATCGTTTCGCCCAGCACGTTAAACACGCGACCAAGCGTCGCTTTGCCGACCGGCACGCTGACCGGCTTGCCCAGATCGACGCAGGCTTGCCCGCGCATCATGCCTTCGGTGCTGCCGAGGGCGACGCAGCGAACGCGACCGCCGCCGAGGTGCTGTTGCACTTCGCCGGTCAGGTTCAGCGTTACCCCTTTGTGTTCGCCGGAAATGTTCACGGCGTTATAAATCGCCGGCAGGCTCGATTCGGAAAACTCGGCGTCGAAGGTCGAGCCGATCACCTGGGTAACGCGGCCGACATTTTGACCCGATTCGATTGCAGTCGCCATATCGCTGTCTTTTGCTGATGAATTACGGTTGTGTGCTCTCGACGTCGCGGACCCGACAACTTTAGTTGTTGAGCGCTTCGACGCCGCCGATGATTTCCATGATCTCGTTGGTAATCCGTCCCTGGCGGGCGCGGTTGTATTCGCGTGACAATTGCTTAATCAAGTCCGACGCGTTTTCGGTCGCCGACTTCATCGCCACCATCCGGGCGATCTGTTCGCTGACCGCGGCGTCAAGGAAGCATTTAAACAGTTTCACTTTAAAACTGGTCGGCACGACTTCTTCCAAAATGCTTTGGGCCGACGGAAAAAACTCGTACATCGATTCCGCCGCCGCTTCGTCGTCGCCGGATCCTTCTAGCGAACCGAGCGGCAACAGCGTCTCGATCACCGGAATCTGTTTGCTGCTTGAGACGAACTTGGTGTACGAGACGTCCAAGCGGTCCAGCTTGCCGGCTACGTATTCGGTCAAGTATCGGTTGGCGATCGTCTCGACTTCTTCGTAACGCGGCTTGTCTTCAAAATGGGTATAAGTCTCATCCGCTTCCAGCTTGCGCTGCGAGCGGAACAGGCCGATCCCTTTTTTGCCGGCGATCTCTAAACGCAGATTGGCGTACTCTTTCTGCAGTTCGACCACATGCGGAAAGGTCGCTCGGCATACGCCGCCGTTATAGCCCCCGCACAGGCCGCGGTTCGACGTCAGCACCAGCAAGGTCGCGTTGTCGTTCGATTCGTGTCGCTCAAGCAGCGGATGAGAGAAGTCGAGATCCGATGCGGTCAAGTCTTTCACAATCTGCGTGATGCGATCGGTATATGCGGTCGCCGCAGCGGCACGATCCATCGCCTGCTTGTATCGCGCCGTCGCGATCAATTCCATCGTCCGCGTAATCTTGCGAATGTTGCGGACCGACTTGCGGCGTTTATCAAGTGCTCGTGGGTTGGCCATATCGCTTCTACTTCGTCATCAGGCTGCAGCGGAAAAGTCTCGCACGACTCGTACGACGCGTCTTAAATCTCTTCTTCCTTCGTCGGCACGAAGCTGGCCTGGAAGCTGGCGATCGCTTGTTCGATCCCTTCGGTGATTTCCGAAGTCAGGTCTTTCGCTTCCGCCAGATTATTCCACAGGTCGCTATGCTTGGCATGAATGAAATCCAGGAATTCGCGTTCCCAGCGAAGCACGTCAACCTTCGGAATTTCGTCCAAATGGCCGCGGGTGCCGGCGTAAATGCTAAATACCTGGTCGATCGCGTTCATCGGCTGGTACTGACCCTGTTTCAGCAGCTCGACCATGCGATAACCGCGATCGAGACGCGCTTGCGTCGCGGGGTCCAGTTCGGTGCCCAACTGCGCGAACGCTTCCAGTTCGCGGAACGCCGCCAAGTCGAGCCGCAGACCGCCGGCGACTTTTTTCATCGCCTTGATTTGGGCGTTGCCGCCGACCCGCGAAACCGAAATGCCCGCGTTCATCGCAGGGCGCTGGCCGGCGAAAAACAGGTCGGGTTGCAGATAAATTTGACCGTCGGTAATCGAAATCACGTTGGTCGGAATATAAGCCGAAACTTCGCCTTCCAGCGTTTCGATAATCGGCAGCGACGTGAGCGATCCGCCCCCCAGTTCGTCGCTCAATTTCGAAGAGCGTTCGAGCAGGCGGCTATGGCAATAGAACACGTCGCCCGGATAGGCTTCGCGTCCCGGCGGACGTCGCATCAACAGCGACAATTCGCGATAGGCGACCGCTTGCTTCGACAAGTCGTCGTACACGATCAACGCGTGCTGCCCGTCGAACATGAAGTATTCGGCCATCGCGGTGCCCGAGTAGGGAGCGACGTATTGCAGCGGGGCCGGAGCGCTGGCGCCGGCGACGATTACCGTGGTGTATTCCATCGCGCCATGCTGACGCAACACTTCGACGACCGAAGCGACCGCCGAGTCTTTTTGGCCGACCGCGACGTAAAAGCATTTCACGCCGGTATCTTTTTGGTTCAAAATCGCGTCTAACGCGATCGCCGTCTTACCAGTCTTGCGGTCGCCGATCACCAACTCGCGCTGGCCGCGACCAATCGGCGTCATCGCGTCGATCGCCTTGATGCCGGTCTGCATCGGCTCGGTCACCGGCTTGCGTTCCGACACGCCGGGCGCCAAAAATTCGACCGGACGCGAGTGGGGCGTTTGAATCGGTCCCATGCCGTCCAGCGGATTGCCGAGCGGATCGACCACCCGGCCCAACACCGCTTCGCCGACCGGAACCGACAGCAGTTTGCCGAGCGCTTTGACCTCGTCTCCCTCTTTGATTTCAAGATAATCGCCGAGGATGATCACGCCGACGCTGTTCTCTTCGAGGTTAAACGCCAGGCCGTTGATGCCGCCGGGAAATTCGACCATTTCGCCGGCCATGATTCCGGACAGGCCGTAAACGCGTGCGATGCCGTCGCCGACCTCCAGCACGGTGCCGACTTCGCGCACGTCGATGTGCGATTCGTATTGTTGGATCTCTTGCTGGATGATCGAGGCGATCTCGTCCGCATTAAATTTCATGGTACTGCCGTCTAATAGATTCGGAGGCGTCTATGTTTCGGAGGTCGTAAACCGCTCAAGCGCGTCTTTCGCCTGCTGCGCCGCAGCGTCCAGCGTTTGACGACGAATTCTTTCCAATTGATGGGCCACGCTGCCGTCGATCACCGTGTCGCCGACGCGTACGATCAGCCCGCCGATCAACGCCGGGTTGACGGAGGCGAACACCTCGACGTCTTTGCCGAGCGTTTCTCGCAATCGCTGGCTGACCGCGGCGAACGATTGCTCGCTAAGCGGCTCGGCCGAGGTCACTTGCACGTCGACCCGTCCTCGCTTTTCGCCCACCAATTGATGAAACGCGCGTTGGATTTCGCGGAGGGCGTACAGCCGATTATGCTCTGACAATACCTTCAGGAAAGTCAGCAGCGTCGGATTCATCCGCCCCGCGAACGCTTTCTCTAATATTTGCAATCGCTCTTCGTGGCCGATGCGCGGCGAGACGACGACATTCGCCAAAGACGGATGCGCGTCGAGCACGTCGTGCACGAGCGATGCGAGTTCTTCGACGATCACGTCAAGCGAACCGGCGGCTTCCGCCGAACCGTACAACGCTTTGGCGTAAATCGTGCCGACTCGCTGGTTAGCGAGATCGAATCGCGGTTGATGGCTTGTCTCAGACATCCAGCGTGCGCTTTCCGGTTAGTTGCGGCTCGGAAGTTTGGCGAGCGTGTCGTTAATCAAATGCTGATGATCTTCCGGCGTCAGTTGCTGCCGGGTGATCTTGCTGGCCAGGTCGATCGCCAGGTTGACGCTTTGCTGCGTCAATTCGCCGATCGCCTGCGTCTTGGCCGCCTCGATCTCTTGTTGAGCTCGTTGACGTTCGGCGTTGCCGGCCGCCTGGGCGTCGGCCAAGATTTGCTGCCGCTTTTCTTCGGCCTCTTTCATAATTTGCTCGCGAGATTTTTGAATCTCTTGCTGTGCGTCGGCCAACTTTTGGTTGTACTCGGCCAGCTTCGCATCGGCGGCGGCGAACATTTTTTCGGCTTCGGCCAACTTGCCGTCCATCGCCGCTTCGCGACTGTCGAGCGCCGCGACGATCGGCTTCCAAGCGAAGATCGTCAACAACGCGGCCAGCCCCAGGAATACGAAAAAGTTGAACGTCGCCAGATCGAGCGTCAATTCTTCCGGATTGCTTAAGCCGGGGGCCGGGTCGTTATGCGACAAATCGTGCGGGTTATGGTGGTCGTCTCCGTCGCCGTGATGCTCGGCCGCATCGTGGGCCTCCTGCACCCCCTTTTCTCCGGCCTCTTCCATTCCCGCGACTCCTTGGTTAATGGTCTCTTCGACCTTTTCCAAGACGCCTTCGGCGGGAGGGGCTTCGTCGTCAGCTAGCGCGACGCAACAGGTCGCACTGACGATCGCTAAACAAGCGACGAGCAATAAGGGAGATTTAGGACGGCGCATGGTTACTAAAACCTATGGTTTAGGCCCGGGCGATTAGGCCGGCTCTTATCGGCCTAATCGGTTAGGCGAACTCTGGTAAGCCTCGACCGAAAGGTGGGAGCTTAGCCCCAGCAAATGAAGAGCGCGAAGAAGGTGAAACCTTCGATCAACGCAGCCGCAATAATCATTGCGGTTTGAATGTTGCCGGCCACTTCCGGCTGACGGGCCATGCTTTCCAGCGCGCTGCTGGCCAACTTGCCGATGCCGTAAGCGGCGCCGATCACCGTCAGGCCGACGCCGAAATACTTCGTCAAATCAATCAACGGAGCCGAAGCGGCGGCCGTTTCCTGAGCCATCGCCGGAGCGGCGCAAAACAGGATAGCGGCGAAGCTGTACAAGCAAAGCTTTGCAATTTTGGACACGGACTCGTTCTCCTCAACCAAGGGTAAACAACGGTGTATTCGCAGACGTTCGACTTAGTGATGGTGCGTCGAAGCGCCAATGAACAACGAAGACAAAAACGTGAATATGTACGCCTGTAAAAAGGCGACGAACAGTTCTAGGCAACTAAACAGGACCGCGGCGAACACGATGATCGGACCGGCGAAAACCAGCGACCACCCCGACATTTCGACGCCCATCGCAACGATCCCTAATAACACGACGTGGCCGGCCACCATGTTCGCCAACAAACGAACGCCGAGCACTCCGTGTTTAATGAATAAGCCGAGCACTTCGATTACGAACAGCATCGTTTTGACCGGAATCCCGATCACCAGCGGCAAGTCCATCGAAGGAACCAGATTGAGCCAAACGCCGATCGGCCCGAATTTCAGCGCTCCGGCGCCCATGCCGATCAGCAAGGTCGCCAGCGCCAGCGATAACGTGACGCTAAACGATCCGGTCGGCGCCCCCAGCCAGGGAATCATCCCCAGCAAGTTGCAGCCCAGCACGAAAAAGAACATCGTCAGCAACACCGGCACGAACTTGTCGGCCCCGTGCCCGATGCCGGGACGAATCACCTGCTCTCGGAGAAAGCAGACGATCGCGTCGAGCATATGGATGACGCGTCCCTTGGGGACGACGCTTTTCTTTAAACGAGACGCATACCAGGTAAAGACCAACACCATGACCACGGCGACGAGCATCTCGAGCACCATGAACCGCGAAATGCAGAACCCGGAATCTTTTTGATAAAGATTGCGCAGTTCGCCGAACGGTTGCGGAATCAAGATCTTGCCCGAGAGCGCTTCGTTGTAGCCTTCGATCTTTTGGGGCGACCAAGGCTTGGCCGTTTCGCGATATTCGGAGACGGTGACCAACTGTTGCGCTTCGCGCCAATTTTCAGCCCAAGGATTGGCCGGTTGATCTTCTTTCGTCTTTTCTTCGGCCAGCTCTTGCAGGTAACGGCGAACCGGCTTGCCATGGTTGCCCGGCTCGTGTTGCCAGTGCTCCCAGGCATGCATGAAGTCGGATTCGCTCGGAACCCCTTTGTTCAGTTCGGCCAACTTGGCGTGGACGATTTTCGCTTCCCACTTTTGAAAGTCGGGATCGAGACGAATCCAGAAGTTCGGGAAGTCTTGCAGCGACTCGCGGTCCGAGGGCGCAAGCCACGCGGGGACTTCAAAGTAGTAGCTGTCTTTAATGTGCAGGATCGGGTCGGATGCCATCAGATTAAGAAGCCTTCGAGACGTTCGCTGCGGGTTGAAGAAGACGAGCGGCCAAGATGGTCTCGACCAAAAGCGTGATCAAATAATAGATCATAATCATCCCGAATACGCCCGCTTCTGCAAGCGGTCCTTCGGCTTGTTTTAAAAAAGCGCCGATTACCAACGGCAAGCCGGTTCGCAAGCCGATTCCGGCAAGCGCGGCATGCAACGCGAACGGCGTTCGCTTATAAGTTGCGATCAGCGCCAAGGCGGCCAGCGAGCAGCCGCCGCAGAGCAACGCGGCGAGCAGTGCGGCTTGCACGCCGACGGCGCCATGTTGGGTGTGCGCGATCCAAGCGATCAGCGGAGTCGGCACGGCGACGGCCAGCAAGAGCACAAGGGCCGGTTGCCAAAGCTGCGTTCGCAGTTGCGGCGATTCGTGATTGGCGGAATCCGAATTCACGACGGTAATGGCGAAGCGAGGGGGTGGTGACAAATTGCGAAAGCTGGTTGTGCGATTCGTTGCGAGCGAACCGTTCGCCGGGGGGCGAGCGGCTACTCGTCTTTTCGGTCACGCTGTTTTTGATCGGCTTGCGCGTACTGCAACAGGTGATAAATAGCGAGCGTGATTCCCAGGGCGAAACCGAGGACGACAAATCCGCGAACGCCTAGCTGGTCGTCGACCCAGCGGCCGATGAGCCCTGGAGCGATCATCTCGATACATACTGCGAAGATGCGGCCGACCCACTCGTAGGCGATCGCCATCGGCGGTCGTTCGTGCGGGGGTTGGCTGCTCACGCGATTTCCTTGTCGCAGGGAAAGCGTCAATGAAAAAGTGAAGCATCTTGCAGAATTGCGAATCAATGTAAGCCAAGCCAGGAAAGCGGTCAATGAGCGCGGGGCGAGATCGTGCAAAAATTCACAAAGTTTTTTGCGGTCGTAATCGACTACCAGACAAAGAGTTGCAATTCTGCTAGCAGTCCTGCAGATTCGCGACGTCGTCGCTTTGCGGAATCGATAGCCACGATGGCGCCGCCCCTTTATCGGCCATCTGGGGGAGTTTTTGATTGCATTGGAGGCCGATTTCCAGTAAACTGGTACGCGGAGATGACTATCGTTACTACCCCTGGGTGGTTGTAGGGCGTTACCTCGACAAGACTAGTGACAAGTCGCCGGCAAGCCGGCGTGAGCCAGCTAGGATGCGAGCCGATCAACGGATTTGAGCCTACCCCGCCAGAGTGGTCCTGCCTCGAGAATACGCGACCGGTTGATCTCCACCAGGCCCGCTGCGTCGCTTCGCATTCGCGTCGTTTCGCAGTTGTCGAAAAGCTACGGGAATTACAGAGAAGTTGCTCCCCAAGTTCGCCGCTCCAAAGGTATTGAGTCGCCAGGAACAAATTCGACGTTCTCACGCGATAATAAGATCAGAGGAGCGACGGATCACGCCTTTTCGTGAAGTTGAGCCGGCGCAGAACTTTGCCCAATCAAACGGATTTGGGGCAAGGCGGTTCAATACGTATCTTTCACGGACGAAACAACCGGGACGAACCTACCGGACCAAGCGACTCAATTGCGGAAGAAGTGCGCCGCTCGCTTTGTCTGGCCGACGTGTGGAGGACTAGTCTGTTGATTACCGCAGCGTCTCTTAAAGAGTACACCGCCAAAGATCTCGCTCAAATGGCCAAAAGCCGAGGAGTCAGCGGGTGGCATTCAATGCGTAAAGACGAGCTTGTTAAAGCGATCTTGAAATTGAATCGAACCCAGTCGAATCGCAAGTCTTCGTCAAAGTCGTCGGCCAACGGCGCCAGCGCGACGAAGACCGCTTCGGCAAAAGCCGCAACCAAGTCCGCCTCGGCGAAACGAAGCCGAACGACTGCCGGCGGCAAGCGATCGGCCGTCGCCAAAAATGGCGCCAAGGGCGAGAAATCGAGCCCCAAAGTCGTACGAACGATCCAAGACGCTTTTCAGCGTCGCGAGCAGCAAAAAGACATTTCGCACCTGGAAGAAGATGGAGCCAAGGATCGAATCGCCTTGATGGTGCGAGATTCGTATTGGTTGCACGCCTATTGGGAAATCTCGCGAAAGTCGGTCCAACGTGCGAAAGCCGCTTTGGCCGAGCATTGGCACACCGCCCGGCCTGTCTTGCGTTTGATGGAAGTTGACGGCGGCGCCGCCGAGCGAGTCGTGCGTCAGATCGAGGTGCACGGCGGAGTTCGCAATTGGTATATCGACGTCAACGAGCCGCCCAAAAGCTTTCGGGCGGTTATCGGCTACGTCGCCGCTTCCGGCAAGTTCCATGCTTTGTCGCGCAGTAATATGGTGACCACGCCTGAGCCGGGCGCCTGTGACGACGTCGACGCCAATTGGAGCGACGTGGCCGAAAACGTCGATCGCATCTACGCGATGAGCGGCGGCAACGACGACGAGAACGTCAGTCGCGAACTGAAAGAAATGTTGGAGGAGCGATTTAGTCGCCCGATCGGCGAACCGCTTGGCGCGCAGCTTGGCAAAGTGGCCGAGCATCTGCATCGGCAACGTCCCGAGTTTGAGTTGGACGTCGACGTCGAGATGATCGTTTATGGTCGCACGCGCGGCGGCGCCTATGTGACTCTCTCAGGCGATCCGGTCAAGGTGCACGAAGATGGCGCCTTCTTGGTCAAGATGAACTTGCCTGACAAGCGGCAGATCTTTCCGATCGTCGCCCGCAGTCATGACGGCTTAGAGCAACGCACCGTCGCCTTGGCGATCGAGCGGAACACCAAGGTTATGGATCCCGTCTCGCATGATTCCAGCGACTAAATCGCGAACAAACGCACGTTGTGCGTGAACTAGCGACTAGATTCTTCACGACCGGTGGGCTTCAATAAGAAGTTCGCCGGTTTTTTTCTCGCCATTTGTCAGGAACTCTCGCATGCCTAGCCGTCGTCAATTTCTCGTGCAATCCGCCGCGCTTACCGTGGGCGCTTGGGGGCTTTCCGGTCAGGCGGCGACTGCGGCTGAGCCGACCCCCAAGGGTTTCAAAAAAGCGGTCAAGATTGGGATGGTCAAAACGCCCGGCGCCTTAGAAGACAAGTTCCGGGTGTTGAAAGAACTGGGTTTTGACGGAGTCGAATTAAACGCGCCCGGCGGGCCCGAGCCCGACGTCGTGAAAGCGGCGATTGACGCGACCGGGTTGCCTGTGCATGGAGTGGTCGATTCGGTCCATTGGAAAGAAACGCTTTCGGACCCGAATCCCGACGTTCGGGCCAAGGGTCTGGCCGCCTTGAAAGGGGCGTTGCAAGCCTCGAAAGATTACGGCGGCACAAGCGTGTTGCTGGTGCCCGCCAAAGTTCGGGAAGACGCCAATTACGAGCAATGCTGGACCCGCTCGATCGCCGAAATTCGCAAGGCGTTGCCCTTGGCGGAAAAGCTGCAAATTCAAATCTTGTTAGAGAACGTCTGGAACGATTTCCTCACCGATCCGAAAGAGACGGCGCGGTACATCGACGAGTTGGATTCGGAGATGGTCGGCGCCTATTTCGACGTGGGCAACACGGTTCGCTATTCGCCCCCGCACGAGTGGATTCCGATTTTGGGCAAACGGATTAAAAAGCTCGACATCAAAGAGTTCGCCAAGCCGCCGGGCGCCGGTTTTGGCGCTCCGCTGATGCAGGGTGACGTCGATTGGCCGAAAGTGATGGACGAACTCGCCAAGATCGAGTTTGTCGGTTGGGGAACGGCTGAAATACGGGGCGGCGATCGTGAGCGTTTGGCCGAGATCGCCAGTCGGATGAATCAGATTTTCGCCAGCTAACCTCGGCGGCGAAACGGTTCTCGATCGATCCAGTTGGGGCGCTATCAAGCGTCCCCTTTTTTTATTCGATACGGATCGCCGACAGGTCGACGAAGCTGTTGAGATTGCCCGACCGAAATCCTTCGAGATCGAGCGTGACTGCGCGAAAGCCGAGCTCGCGCAATTTTGTCGTCAACTCAGTACGCAACGGATCGGTCGCCAACGGTCTGATATTCTCAGGCGTCACCTCGATTCGAGCGATATCGCCGCGATGATAACGAATGCGAAATTCGCGCAGTCCGTGCGTGCGTAAGTAAGCTTCGGCCGCTTCGATCATCGCCAACCGTTGCGGCGTCGCTTCTTCGCCGTAAGCGATGCGACTGGCTAAGCAAGGCGAAGCCGGTTTGTCATGAACCGAAAGGCCCCAGTGTTGCGCTAACTCGCGGACGTCGTTTTTGGTCAAGCCGCACTCGATCAGCGGCGAGCGGACCTGATGATTTTTGGCGGCGAGCATGCCGGGGCGATGATCTCCTTGGTCGTCAAGGTTCGCCCCGTTGGCGATCAGCGGCGCTTCGATAGCGGCGACCAAAGCTTCGATTTGCGAGTAGAGTTCGGTTTTGCAATGAAAGCAGCGATCAGGCGCGTTCTGTACGTAAAGCGGGTTCGCCGTTTCTTGCGTGTCGACGATGTCATGTCGGATGCCGATCTCGGCGGCGACTCGTTGCGCTTCGGCGATTTCGCTGGCCGGCACGCTTGGGCTGCGAGCCGTCACCGCGATTGCTTCGTCTCCTAGAGCCAATTGCGCCGCCTTGGCGACCACGGCGCTATCGACTCCGCCCGAGAGCGCGACGGCGCATCGACGGTAAGAGGCGATTCGTTCGATTAAATGGTCCGCTTTCTCTGAGGTATTCAATGCGCGTCTTGGGATCGTAAGAGCGAAGGGTTTCGTTAACGCATTTACTATTGTATCGGAATCGACGTCGCGAGAATTCGGGGAAGAAAAAAAGCTCGCCTCCAATCGAGGCGAGCTTTTCGTTTAGCGATTGTCGCAACTGCGAAATTACTTCGCTTTCGAGTCGAGTTCGATCGTCGCATAAGTCGCTTGCGTGTCGGAAACGGCGACGCTTAGGCCCGATTTTTCGAACGAATCGTACTTGGCTGGCAAGACGTTTTTCTCGATCACAGGCGGCACGTACGCTTCAGGATCGAAGCCTGTCCGGTCATCGGTAACGATCGTTTTGACCACGCGCACTTTGTGGGGGCCGGCGATCGCGCCTTCGCCAGCTTGAACCGTGACGATCGAAAATCTGCCGGAAGCGTCGGTCTCGCCCATGCCGATCAGGCTTTGCTTCGCTTCTTCTTCCGGCTGTAGCAGCACTTGCGCGCCGTCGATCGGCTCGCCGTCAAGCGTGACGACGCCCGAGACGGGGTAAAGCATCACTTGGCGGCTTTCGCTCCATTGGCCAAGTTTGCCGCAGCCTGTCGTTAGTAACAAGCCTGCCGCGATAACGAAGCAGGCTTTCAATGAATCATTCATGATGAAACCTGTAATGGGTAGACGTGCTTTAGAGTGAAAAGTTAAGCGGTTCGCCGCCCGACTTCGAGCCCAGGTTGCCCCATACGCCGTAGGGGCTAGGGCCGCCGCCGGTCACCGCAGGCGCCGCCAGGGCCAGGTTGCCGGTGTCGATCGTCGAGGGGATAAAGTGCACGCTGCCGTCGACAAACAGCGCGTTAGCGCCGCCGGGGTGACGACTGCTGGCCGTATACAGACCGCCTGACATTTGGCCATGGCATGCGGCGCTGTTGGGCGGCAAGACGGTGGTCAATGCGCAGTAGCCGGGGCGACCGTCGGGCCAGCGATAGCCGAGCGAGCGATTTTGATCAACCAGATTGGTCGACGCCGTGTACATGCCGTTAACCAAGCGCGCGGCGCAGTTGATCGGGTTTTTGCCGTCTTGGCTCGACTGGCGCCCGATGCCGTTGGTCGCAGGCGGCTTAATGAATTCCGACATGGCGACCGTGTTCGATAAGCCGTCGGTCACGTCGCGGAACTTTACATGCGTGTCTAGACCGAAGATGCCGCGAATGCCGAGCCGCGTAACGACCGTCGCCGGCGCCGCTCCCGAAAACGAGGCGTCGTCGTTATACGTGTCGCCCATGTTTAGCGAGTAGTTGAGCTGGCCGTATTCGCTTTGAATTTCGGAATCGGACGGGCAAAGCAAACCGTCGACTTGGGTTTGCCAGGGAGCGAAATTCGTGTGCCAAACGTATTGCGTGTTGGTCAAAGCGGCCTGATATAGGTTCTCTTGTTCCATAAACGGCAACAGCGCCACAAACGCCGAAAAGCGTCGCGGGTCGGGCGCCGCCGAGGTCGTCGACGCGTCAGGGCCCCCTTGCCGATAGGGTAACGCTCGATAGGTGTCGTGATAGTTATGCAGCGCCAATCCCAGTTGTTTCATGTGGTTGGTGCATTGCATGCGCCGGGCCGCTTCGCGAGCTTGTTGAACCGCCGGCAGCAACAGGGCGATCAAGACGCCGATGATCGCAATCACGACCAGCAGTTCGACCAGCGTAAAGCCTGGTCTCGCAGTAGAGCGTGTCATGGCTCAACTCCTTGGAATGAAACGAATAGAAGATTATCGAGGAGGATAAAGTCGAAATCCGCGAATTATTCTATTGGTTTCTTCGGGGAGTGCAGCATAAATTGCAGATTAAATCTGTGCTTTTGCGGTTTTTTTACAATCTTCGCCGTTAATGCGTGAATTGCGCAGGAAAAAATCCCGCCTTGTGGCGGGATTGTGGTCATTAGTCAGGCGGAGTTTGGCTGCTTTAAGCGCCGAATTTTCCTAGGCGACCGGCGTTCGCCATGGCTAGGGTCATTAGGTATTGCGCTTCAAATTGACCCAACCCGCCGGTCAGCGTCGTCTTTTCTCCAAAGCTGGTGTGCCCGTCGTAGCGGCAGCAATCCGAGGCGAGCAAGGTCGGCACCGAGTGCCAGCTGTGGCTCGACAGATACGACGGGGTGCTGTGGTCGCCGGTAACGACGATCACCTCAGGCTTGAGCGCCGTGATTCGCGGCACTTGAGCGTCAAATTCTTCGGTGCGTTGGACCTTCAGGTCAAAGTTGCCGTCTTCGCCGCTCGAATCCCACGGCACCG
>JBITAD010000658.1:0-5489 GCA_044439945.1 Blastopirellula sp. JB062 | reverse complement strand
GGCCACTAAGAAGAAAGTTGCTAAGAAGACGGCAAAGAAAGTGGCGAAGAAGTCGCCCAAGAAGGCGGCGAAGAAGGCTACCAAAAAGGTCGCCAAGAAAGCAGTGAAGAAGGTCGCTAAGAAGTCGACCAAGAAGAAAGCTCCGGTCAAAAAGAAAGTCGCGAAGAAGGCTACCAAAAAGGTCGCCAAGAAGGCTTCGCCGAAGAAGACCGTCAAAAAGAAGAAGAAAGTCGCCAAGAAAAAGACGGCTCGACGCTAGTCGATAAGCTTTCTGCAGTGCGACGATACTGCGACGACGATACAACGAGAAAGAGCCGCCCAAAAGGCGGCTCTATCCTTTTCTTGATCGGATCTATTCGCTTACAAGACGGTCAACGTCGGCATCGGCGGATTGGCGGCGGCGTTTTCGGCTAATCCACGCACCAAATTCTGGCAAATCGCCTGAAAATGCGAGGCCGTCAGCTCGTCGCGCACCACTTGCGGCGCCGCGCCTTGGTCTCCTTTTTCTCGAATCGAGATCGTGATCGGCACGTCGCCCAAAAATGGAACGCCCATCTCTTGCGCTTTCCGCTGCGCACCGCCTTTGCCGAAGATATCCCATTCTTTGCCCGTATCAGGACAAATAAAGCCGCTCATATTCTCGACGACCCCGAGCACCGGAATTTTGACCGTGTTAAACATCGCAATCGCTTTGACTGCATCAATCAACGCGACGTCTTGCGGGGTGCAAACGACCACCGAACCGGTTAGCGGTAATAATTGACTCAGCGTTAACGCGATATCGCCCGTGCCCGGCGGCATGTCAATAATCAAGTAATCCAATTCGCCCCATGCAGTATCTCGCAAAAACTGAGTGATAGCGCCATGCAACATCGGACCGCGCCAGATGACCGCACGCTCAGGCTCGACCAAAAACCCCATCGACATCACTTTGACGCCGTCGCGCTCTAGCGGGGCAATCTTCTTTTCGGCGATCAACTCTGGTCGTCCGCTTAGCCCCAGCAAATGCGGCACGCTAGGACCATAGACGTCGGCGTCGAGCAAACCGACCTTGGCGCCGGCGTCTTTCAAGGCGAACGCCATACTGGCGGCGATCGTGCTCTTGCCGACGCCCCCCTTGCCCGACCCGACCGCGATGACGCTCCGAACGGTTAAGCCGACCTGGCCGATCGGCTCGATCTTGCGGGCATGCTCGGCCAGCGTGATGCGAACCTCTTTCAGTTGCGGCAGTTCCGCTTTGAGCCGATCAATCGCCTTTTGCTTCGTTTCTTCCCAAAGCGGGGCCGAATGACTCGTTAATTCGAGCGTGAACGACAAATTGCCATCGAGCAAATCAATCTCTTTGACTTGATCGGTCTTCGTCACAGGTCGCCCAGAAAGCGGATCGGCCACTTTATCGAGAACGCGAATTACGTCAGGAACTTGCGGCTGCGAATCAGACATACGATATAACTCCGGCCTTATCGACTATTCAGGATGATCTCCCCAGGGAAGCGATCGCCAAATCGAATCGATCGGCGTTTCCGCAGGGGGATCGGGAAATTGTGCTTGATGACGTCGCATTAAACGCATCAGCGGATCAAGTCGCCATCGACCGACCTGAACCCAGACGGCGCCCGCTTCGTACGCCGTCGGCGCCAAGCGACGATCTTGCTCGGTTAACAACGCCACCCACCGCATCGCTGGAAAATGACGTTGCAAATAAGCGGCTCCTTCAAGCAGACGCGCGTATCGCAACGCGTCTCCTCCCTCGGGCGCAGCCAGCGCCAAAATCGATGCGGGGCTCGCCCGAAAGTGATCTAGCCAGCGCTCGGGGCTTCGCGTCTCTCGCATCGGCAAATCGCCCGCCGCCGCTCGCATTGCGACCGCCCACTTGCCGTCGCTTTCGTGTAACACGCAAACTGATCGTGGCGTCATGCAACTACTGGAAATTATGGTAAGTTCGAGAGTCTAGGAAGACAACCGGACGCAAATTTAACCGGCGTCTTCTCCGGTCGCTTCTAACCGGCGATGAAGTCGCGCCCGCGAAACGCTCAGCAGTTCGGCCGCTTTCGACTTATTCCCCTTGGTCTGCTGCAAAGCCCGGCGAATGAGCTCTTCTTCGACCTGAGCTAAAAAAGCGTCTAACTCGATCGGTTCCGCCGGTTTCGCCGCAAACCGCTTCGCTTCGCGAGCATGTCGAATTTTTTTCGGCAAATGATCGGCGTCTATCCAGACCGATGCGGTTTCCGCCGCCGCCTCGGCGATGATCGCCGCTAACTCGTCGATATTGCCGGGCCAATCATAGTCGAGCAAGAGATCGACGGCCTCTTCGGTCAGCCCACGCAGCTGTCGAGCCCCCTCAAGATTGTGCTGTTCGATCAGCGCTTGCGCCAACAACGGGATATCTTCAGGCCGATCACAAAGCGGCGGCAGCTCAATCTCGATTGTCGACAGCTGATAGGCCAGATCTTCGCGATACTTCCCATGTTGCGCCACTTCGAGCAACGAACATCGGGCCGTCGAAACGATTCGCAAATCAAGATCGATCAGGCGAAGCAAATGAAACAGCTCCGACTGGGCGTCTCCCGGCAGCATGTCGGCGTCGAGCAGAATCAAGGAGGCGTTTGACGCGTCGTCCGCCTCTTCGCAACGCCGCACGAACGAGCGTACGGCGCTTTGAATGAGTTCGGCGTCCATCAGTTCGCTACGGATCGAGATCACCGGCCCGCTCCCTTCGCCATGCCGTGCGTAACAGACGGTCCGCGCCGCGTGCTCTCGCCCGCTGCCTGCCGGGCCAAAAATGGAAACGGGCAGCCGGGTCGTCGACGAGAGCGAGATTTGCCGTCGAACTCTTGCCATTGCGGCGCTCTCGCCGATCAAGCGACTGGTGACGAATCTTTTTCGCCAGTTGCGCCGCCAAACGCGCAGTTGGTCGTGGCGCAAATCGGCTTGGCTCCCCTCCCCTGCCCCGTTATGCGGATAGCAGATCGCCAGCGTCCCGTACTCGCCCCCTTCGTACCATAGCGGCGAAAACTGCACGCGATAACGGCAATCGTTTCCATCAGCCATGGGCAACGTTAACGCCGTTTCCGTCTGACGGCCGGCGAAAACGTCTGGAGGCGGCGCCAAATCAGCCGCTAGTTGCTTCAATCGAGGCAATTGCCCCGCCGCATGATACGCGCACTTCAACCCGATCAATTCTTCCGCATCGTCACCAAACGCGTCACGACAAGCGTCGTTCAAAAACGCCAATTGCTGATTTTGATCGATCGCGTAGATCGGATAGGCATGGTCGTTTAAGATTTGAGCCAGCAAGCTGGCGGGTCGTGTGCGTGGTCGCGCCATGAATCAACCGGATCGTATGGAGTTGCGTAACGATCGCCATTATAAACGCTGCGGCCCCAAACCGGCTGTCCCTCTTTGCTCACTCGGCTATGATGAATGCGTCTAGAGACGTCCGCGCACCGAATTCCAGCTTTCGTCTGAACCGATTTACGACAAACTGCAAGAGATTCGCAGCCGGTATTGCCGGCAAGCCGGCGTCAGCCATTACCTGTCGAACTAGCCGAGAGAGTACTTTATGACGTCGGACGTCGTCAGCCTGCTGCAAGAGCTCATTCGCATCCCCAGCGTCAACCCAATGGGACGAGACGTGCAAGGCGAAATCTATTTAGAGGTTCGCCTGACCTCCTTTCTAGAACAGCTCGCCGCTTCTTGGGGCTATTCCTGCGAACGCCAACATGTTGCGCCACAGCGTGAGAACCTGTTGATCGCCACTAAGGATCTCGCCCAATTACCGCCGGATCGCCCAATCTTGATGCTCGAAGCGCATCAAGATACCGTCCCGGTCGACGGCATGTCGATATCGCCGTTCGATCCGCAAATTCGCGCTGGCCGCATCTATGGACGAGGATCATGCGACATCAAAGGAGGCATGGCCGCGATGCTGACGGCGATCTCGCGATTTCGCGACTTGCCCGAAGAAGATCGCCCTGCCGTCGTCATGGCGCTGGCCGTCAATGAAGAACATGGTTTCACCGGCGCCAAACGATTGATTCGCGATTGGAGCTCTGGCGAATCGCGGCTTCTTAACCGCCCCCCTGCCGCGATCCTCGTTGCCGAGCCGACCCAATTAGACGTAGTCGTCGCCCACAAAGGAGTCGTACGCTGGAAATGTCATGCGGAAGGAATCGCCGCGCATAGCAGCACTCCCCAGATCGGCGCGAACGCCATTTATCGCATGTCTCCGATCATCGCCGCTTTCGAGCGGCACGCCGACGCATTGCCGGGCTCAAGCTCGCCGCTGGTCGGCGGCCCCTCGTTAAGCGTCGGCATCATCAGCGGCGGCGTAAGCGTGAATACGGTCCCCGATCGCTGCACGATAGAAATTGATCGCCGCCTTGCCCCGGGCGACTCACCAGACGCGGCTCAACAAGCGGCAATCGAGTACGTCGCTCAAGAGCTTGGCGATCCCGACTGGATAAGCCACGACGCTCCGTTCATCATCTCGCCTGGATTGGCGCCGGATCACAATCAATCGCTGGCCCAGTCGCTGATCGAAACGTTACGACAATGCGGGGTCGAATCGAAAGCGATCGGCGTTCCGTACGGAACCGATGGAGCGATATTGAGCCAAGAAGGCGTGCCGACGGTCGTTTGCGGACCAGGCGATATCGCCCAAGCGCATACGCATGACGAATGGCTGGCGATCGACCAACTCGAAAAAAGCGTCGAATGCTACGAAGCGTATTGCCGTCGATTTTAAGAGAGGGCGATACGCTTCTCACCGTATCGCCGGTTCGCCAACCGGCGCAGGCAAAAACGGAAGGCCCGGCGTTAACCTTCCGCTTTTGAATCAGGTGATTTTTATGAGGCGTCGATTAAAAGACGTCCAGCTCAAAGTGGTGCCCCGAATGGTACAGGCGACCGTTCGGATAATGGTTTTGCCACCCTTTGTTGTAAACCGGGATTCGCATCTCTTGCGGATAGCGATAATAAAGACTCTCGCTGCTGCGATAGTAGTCTTCGCCGTAGAAGTTCTGCGGGTAATAGACGTAGGGATAGTGGTAGAACCGCTCCCAGTCGTAGGTACCGTAGGTTCCGCCCCAGACTCGGCCGAAAGCCCGTTCTCCAGCGTCGGCCGTATGGGTCGCTGATAGCAATGCTGTTGCGACAATAAGTCCCAAGACGATGCGCTTCAACATCGTTTCCCCCCAAAAACTATTAGTGCTTCCACGAAACCGTAGCGCGGCCGACGGTCGACGACGGTTCCGCTGTTCTATGTTTCGGCTATTGAGGGAGTCGTCGCTTAACGAAAATTCGCTAGAACCCGCACAATGCGATCGAATCGCGTGATTTGAGTGCTGGCATCAGCGGGCTATTGCGGCAGCTTGCCTTCGATGATCTCGTCTTCCCAGTCGTCCATCAGGGGCCAATCGACGGCGCAAGTGCCGAAATCGGCCATGTGCTGATACGACTCGAGTCGAGCGATCGTCTTATCTAACAAC
>JBITAD010000657.1:0-5524 GCA_044439945.1 Blastopirellula sp. JB062 | reverse complement strand
GTGGGCCGTCCGAGCGTCATTATGAGCTTTCTAACACAGTCTAGATTCGACGGAGGGTCATCCCCTAACCCTAGAATATCGTGACAACTATCGTTCGGGATAATCGTTTTTTGGCAACCAATCCCTGAGAAAACGCGAGGTCGGGACTGGGCCGGCGGCGTCCGAAACGCTCAATTATCGCCTTTTTGCCTATCTCGGGTAGCTCTCCAGGGCCACCTGCACCCAAAAAATTGCTTCAAAACGACCTCTCGTCCAACCGACATTTAGCCGCCAATCGGCCGCATGCGGCCAAACCGGCTGTCGCTACCCCCACTTTTGTCGGCTTTTGCTTCAATTTCTTCCTGGGGGACCGAAGCCCTTCGTGCGACGGACGCTACGCAGCGACATGCTTTTCGTCAAATGTCGGCGATTGATACGGCTGCCGCACGCCAGGCAGTGCAAGCTCCCGCATCTCGCATGAAAACAGGCCCGAATCGACCAGCGACGCGGCGCCTTATGAACGAGGAAATATTTCGGAAATTTTAATCAATCTTTACGCCTTTCCAATAAATACCCATTGACACGCACAGGACAAACACTTACTATTTACTCACAACTTAATCACTACAAATTCCTCATGCAGTGACTACCGGCAGTCAGCTTGCCTACCCAGGCAATCGCCCAACGAATATTCAGGAAAGGCTATGATGACGCATCGAACTTGCGCTCGCCGATCAACGGCGTATCCCTCTTCTCAAAATGAAGAGCAGGTAAACTGGAACTTCTCTGGAAATCGCCCGCATTCGAACAAGAAAATTGAGTCGCGGGACCGCGGGTCTCCCGACGCACGCAGGTGTCCTGTCCCGCGGCCGACCGCGCTCCGCAAGCGAAAAAGAGGGCCGATAATCCGGCCTGCTCGTAAGATCGCTTACGCTGGCGCGTGAATCGGCGTCGGGCGTCCAAACGCGCCTTAAGTTCGGATTTGCGCTGCATTTTTTCCGTCAATCGCGGCCGCTTTTCTCGCTTGGCAAGCGCGGGTAAAGTGGCGGTTTCGCTTGGCGTTTCAAGTACGCACAGGGCCCCTTCGTCCTGCAAGATTTCACCCCCCCGATACGAGAAAGATCGATGGCCAAAAAATCAATCGCCGACGTCGATGTCGCAGGAAAAACCGTGTTGATGCGAGTCGACTTCAACGTTCCGCTGGATGACGCCGGAAAAGTAACCGACGCTCGCCGGGTCGAGATGGCGTTGCCGTCGATCAAATCGGTCGTCGATCGGGGCGGTCGCTTGATTTTGATGAGCCACTTGGGGCGCCCCGAGCCTGGCGCCGACAACTCGAAGTTCAGCTTGAAACCGGCGGCCGAAGCGCTGGCCGGACTGCTCGGCAAATCGGTTGCGTTCGCTTCCGATACGGTCGGCTCGGACGCCTCGGCAAAAGCCGCCGCGTTAGCCGACGGCGACGTGCTGGTGCTAGAAAATCTCCGCTTTGAAAAGGGCGAGAAAAAGGGAGACGCCGAGTTCGCAGGCAAGCTTGCCGCGCTGGCCGATATCTACTGTAACGACGCGTTCGGCACGTGCCATCGTACCGACGCATCGATGGTCGCCGTGCCGGAAGCGATGGGCGACAAAGCGAAAGTCGTCGGCTTTTTGGTCGAGAAAGAGATCAAGTACCTGACCGACGCCATCAAAACGCCTGAGCGACCTTTCGTCGCGATCTTGGGCGGCGCCAAAGTCTCGGACAAGATCATGGTGATCAAAAATTTGCTGGGCATCTGCGACAAGGTGCTGATCGGCGGCGCGATGGCTTACACCTTTTCGCTCGCCCAAGGGGGCCAAGTCGGCGACAGCCTGGTCGAGAAAGACAAAGTCGAACTGGCGAAAGAACTGATCGCCGCCGGCGGAGACAAGCTGGTGCTGCCGGTAGACACCCACTGCGGCGACGACTTTAAAAGCGACTGCAACAAAAAGGTCGTCAAAGCTGGCGAGATTCCGGACGGCTTTGAAGGCTTGGACATCGGCCCGGAAACCGCCAAGATGTACGCCGAGTTGGTAAAGAACTCGAAGACGGTCGTTTGGAACGGACCGATGGGCGTGTTCGAGATGCCGCCGTTCGACGAGGGGACCAAAGCGGTCGCTCAAGCGATCGCCGACAGCGATTCGATCAGCATCATCGGCGGCGGCGACAGCGCGGCGGCGGTCGGCCAACTTGGATTCGCCGACCAGGTCTCGCACGTTTCGACCGGAGGGGGCGCAAGCTTGGCGATGCTGGAAGGCCAAAAATTCGCCGCGGTCGAACTGCTGGACGAAAAATAATTCGCCGCATTCGTCCGACCGCATTAAAAAGGAGGCTCGTCGTCGAGCCTCCTTTCGCTTCGCCTGGCCTCATGATCGATACGATCGCTACTAACGGGCGGCGAATTGCTTGCGACGCAAAGCGTAACGATTGGCCAAGGGGCTCCGTCTTTCCGTTGCGGGCATGCTATCACGGTTTTAGCGTCGCGCCAGCTTTTCCCAAAAAACGACGGCGGCGGGGTCGATAACTTCTATTGCCACGGACGGGTGAAGTTCGGACACGGATGGGCTGACGCTAACCGCTACGGCTGGAGTCTCAATGCCTATCGATATTCTCCATGCATGGCTTGGAATTGCGTTTGTCGCAATCTGGGCGATCATCGGACAAGTGACGTTAGAACGGAGCTGAGTTGCTGCCGGAAACCAATCAGGAAAGGACGCTTACCCACCCACTTTCCCCTGATACTTTCTCGCAGCGGCGCTTCACCCTTTTTCAATCAAATTCGCCCCGCTACTTGACACGAGGCGGCTCTTCGATTCCCCTAGACGGCGCAAATTCAAAAATCTCTCTGAATTTCCTGCCGTTTAGGATTACGCATGTCTGCCCCCGTTGATGAGCAAACGCCGGCCCCTTCCGCGCGCCCCAATATCGCCTACTGGCGCGCCAACTTAGTCGTTATCGTGATTCTCATGATTATCTGGGCGGTCGTCTCATTCGGCTGCTCGGTCTTCTTCGTCGAAGAGCTAAACGCCTGGCATGTCGGCAGTTTGCCGCTCGGCTTCTGGTTCGGCCATCAAGGCGCGATGTATATCTTCGTGGTAATGGTCTTCGCCTATGCGTTGATCATGGACCAACTCGATAAGAAATACGGGGTAAAGGAATAAATCGAACGATGGAATACCTGCCCCCCTTGCTCGGCTTGGCCGACCTGTCGAGCACCGTCTGGACGTACGTTTTCGTCACGATCACATTTTTCATTTATCTTTACATCGGCTGGCAAAGCCGTGTGAAAGAGACCAGCGAGTTTTACGTCGCCGGCCAAGGCGTGCCGGCGATCGCCAACGGCGCCGCGACGGCCGCCGACTGGATGAGCGCCGCCTCGTTCCTCTCGATGACCGGCCTGATCGCCGCCAGCGGCTATGACGGAACCGTTTATTTGCTGGGCTGGACCGGCGGATACGTGCTGTTGGCGCTGCTGCTGGCCCCTTATTTGCGCAAGTTTGGGCAATACACGGTGCCAGACTTCGTCGGCAAACGCTATTACAGCGAGACGGCTCGCGTCGTCGCCGCATTGTGTGCGGTCTTCGTTTCAATCACATACGTCGCCGGGCAAATGCGCGGCGTCGGCCTGGTTTTCTCGCATTTTTTAGCGGTCCAAGTCGAAGTCGGCGTCGTGATCGGCATGGTCATCGTCGCCTTTTTCGCCGTGCTGGGCGGCATGAAGGGAATCACCTGGACGCAAGTCGTTCAATTCTTCGTGCTGATCGCCGCCTTTTTGATTCCGTCGATCGCACTCTCGAAAATGTTAACCGGACATTACGTTCCGCAGATCGGGTTCGCCAGCGGCGACATCCACCAGCGAGTCGACGCGCTGCATACCGAACTCGGGTTTGAACCCTACACGACCCCGTTCACCAACCGTTCGCAATTGAACGTCTTTCTCACGATGTTCGCCTTGATGACTGGTACGGCCGGCCTGCCGCACGTGATCGTCCGTTTTTACACGGTCGCCAACGTACGTGCCGCCCGCTATAGCGCCGGCTGGGCGCTGCTGTTCATCGCGCTGCTTTATACGGCGGCGCCGACGATGGCCCTGTTCGCTCGATATAACTTGTTAAGCACGCTCAACGGCGCGAAAATCGTCAGCATCGACTCTATGGGAGACGAAGAGGGAGATGAGTCGGGCCGAAAGATCTATCACTTGGCGTCGGTCGCGGAAGACGGGACCGAAACGCCGATCCGTTGGATCAACACCTGGCAGATGACCGATCTGATCGTCTTTGACGACAAAGACGGCGACGGCGTGATCTCGCTTCAAAACGACGGAAACAAATATGCCGAAGCGACGATCGATAAAGATATCTTGGTGTTGGCCACGCCGGAAGTCGCAGGCTTGCCCGGCTGGATCGTGGCGATCGTCGCCACCGGCGGATTAGCGGCGGCCCTCAGTACGGCGGCCGGCTTGCTACTGGTAATCTCAAGCTCGATCGCACACGATCTTTACATTCACTTTTTCGACCCCAAAGCTTCCGAAGCACGGCGCCTGCTCGTCGGCCGCATCATGATTATCGCGGCCATCCTCGTCGCCGGCTACTTCGGCATTATTAAGCCTGGATTCATCGGCGAAGTCGTCGCATTCGCATTCGGCTTGGCGGCGGCCAGCTTCTTCCCGATCGTGTTCCTGGGCATCTTTGACCGCCGCACCAATCGCGAAGGCGCGATCTGCGGCATGATCGTCGGGGTCTCGTTTACCAGCGGTTATATCTTGGCCTGCAAGGCGAACGTCATCTTGCCGTTCCTCTTTAGCGAGCCGCTGATCAATCCGCTGTTTTCCAACTGGACCAACGGCGGCATCCTGCCGGAGTCGATCGGTGCGGTCGGCTGCATGTTGAATTTCGTCGTGACGCTGGTCGTCAGCCGGCTGACTCCGGCCCCGCCGGAAGAAATTCAAGAACTCGTCGACAACGTGCGAATCCCCCGCGGTTCGCACGCTCCCGAGGCGCACTTCGACGAATCGGACGCCGAAGCCGACAACCCCTAAAGACCTAAACGGCCGATCGCGACAAAAACAAAGCCGCTCCGGGCATGCCCCGTGCGGCTTTCCTAATATCTGGATTAATCCGAATATCTTCTCGCGAGTGCGAGTACGCAGCGTTCCAACGCAGCCAATCCAACGACGGCTGCGTCGGCGACGGATTCGCGAACGCGACAAGCCGGTAGCGAATCGCTATGCGATCTGCATCTGCTCGCTGACGAGAACCCGTGCAGTACGAAAATTGTCAAGGCGTTCTTCCTCGACAACATAGTAGAGGTCGTCATCAGGGCTATAGAGCCCTTTGACGGACGCGGCGCTGACGTCGCTGCGTACCAGTTTTCGGCTTGAAACAGCCAGCTCGCAAAACTCTTCCGGCTCGACAAAGCGAACGCGAAGCTCTTTACGAAGCTCATTTCGTTTTTGAGCTAAGGTCATACCTGCCAATTTCCAACCTACCATGTAAACTTCGTCCCTCCTGCAACCGTCGTGGCGAAGCG
>JBITAD010000656.1:0-5552 GCA_044439945.1 Blastopirellula sp. JB062 | reverse complement strand
GAGTTCGCCTGCGTGGGCGATAAGTCGCGCAGCCATTGTTGGGCGACGTCATGCTCGCTCTAATCGCTGTGACCAGCCGAGCCGGCGAGTGGCCGCAAATCTTGGGGCCGACCCGCAATGGAGTCGCCCAAAACGAAAAATTGGCCGATGCGTGGCCGGCCGAGGGACCTCCGCTGGTTTGGAAAAAATCGGTCGGATCCGGCTACGCCGGGCCGGTGATCGCCGACGGCCGAGTGATTTTGTTTCATCGAATCGACAAACTCGAATTGGTCGAAGCGTTTGACCTGCAAACGGGCGAAAAAGCGTGGAGCACCAGCTTTGACGCGACCTATCAAGGTTCGATCGTTCGCGATAGCGGCCCGCGCTGCACGCCGTTGATTGTTGATGACGCCCTTATTTTGTTGGGCGCTGCGGGCGATTTGTATTGCGTCGACTTTGCGACCGGCAAACGTCGCTGGAGTTTGGAACTGGCCCGCGAGTATGGCGCCCAAGAGGGATACTTCGGGTTTGGCAGCACGCCGATTGCGATCGACGGCGCCTTGCTGATCAATGTCGGCGGTCGCAACGGAGCGGGAATTGTCGCTTTCGACGTGAAGACCGGCCGCGAAAAGTGGAAAGCGACGAATTTCGCCGCCAGCTACGCTGCGCCGACTTCCGCAAAGATCGGCGAGAAGACTTGGGCGATATTTGCGACCCGGCTTGACGTCTGTTCGATCGACCCGGCGACGGGCCGAGTCGGGTTTCAATTTCCGTTCGGCATGCGCGGGCCGACCGTCAACGGCGCGACCCCGCTTGTTTGGGACGATCGTTTGTTCGTTACGTCGAGTTACGGAGTTGGCGCCAAATTTGCGCAAATCACGGCGCGAAACGCGCGCATCCTCTGGGAGAACGACAGTTCGCTGTCGAGTCAATACAACACCCCGATTCGTCTGGGCGACGCGATTTATGGAATCAACGGGCGCGAAGACGTCGGTACCGCGTCGCTGACTTGCATCGAAGCGCAAACGGGCAAAGTGCACTGGTCGCGCGAAAATTTTGGAACGGCGCACTTGATATCGGCCGACGACAAACTGATCGCAATCGCCAACGACGGCCAGATGCATTTGATCAAGCCGAACGTCAATCGATATGAATCGCTCGCCAGTTTTGCGGGCTTTCGAGACGTGCCGCGCGCCTTGCCGGCGCTGGCCGACGGTTTGCTGGTCGCGCGAGATACGGCCGAAACGGGACGGGGGATCTTAAAGTGTTTTCGCGTGAGTCCGGTCGCCAAGAAGTAAAAGACCCGCAGTCGAGGACGATCGACCGCGGGCGTCATGAGCTTTCCCTGAATGGAAGCTTGGCTTCTCCTCGTCGCGAATAAGTCGCTAAACGGCGAGCGGCTGCGGGGCCGCTTGGCGGGCTTTGCGGAAAAAGCCGATGCTTTCTAGCGACGCGTAAACTTCTTCTAGCGTTTTCTCACCGAAGTTTGAAATGCTGAGGAGGTCCGCACGCGTGCAGTTAAGGAGATCTCGAACGGTGAAAATACCACGCTCTTCGAGACAATTGGTCGTTCGAACCGTGAGCCCGATTTCCGCTGTGCTCATTTCGAGCTTCGACATCAAGCTTTCCGATTCTTGAGCAGCAGCATTCAGAGGAATTCGCGTCATGGGTTCCCTCCCAAGCAATAGAGTGGAAAATGGTTTGCGGTTCTTCCCTGGAACCGCCTGTGGGTCATCCGAAAAGCGTCGACTGCGGCGAGTCGCTCAACGAACTTGAGTTAATATACTCGCAGCGTCCGACTTGGACAGGACTTTACAAAAAATTTATTCGATCAACATTATCGCTGCTAGCAGTTTTCGCTTTCTTCTCACTTCAAAATTACGCCGAACGGATGACCTCAGACCCGCATCAATCGCTTACCGATCCGCAGCGCGAAGCGGTCACGCATGTCGACGGCCCGCTGCTCGTGCTAGCAGGGCCAGGCAGCGGTAAAACGCGAGTAATTACGCATCGAATCGCCCATTTGTTATCGCAAGGGGTCCGCCCCAGGCAGATTGCGGCGCTAACTTTTACGAACAAAGCGGCCGACGAAATGCGCGCGCGATTAGATCGCTTGGCGCCCGGCGAAAACGTCTGGATCGGCACGTTTCACCGGTTTTGCGCGCGGATGTTGCGGCAATACGCAGAGCATCGCGGCTTGCAGCCGAACTACACGATTTACGATGCGAGCGATTCATTGTCGTTGCTGAAAAGAACGCTTCGCGAGAACGACGTGCAACTGACGCACGCGACCCCCGAGCAGGTCGCGTCGGCGATCAGTTGGGCCAAAAACCATCTGATCGAAGCGGACCGATACGTCGGCGGGGTCAATGCGACCGGATCGATCGTCGAACGCGTCTATCCGAAGTATCAAGCCGCGTTGCAGCAGGCCAACGCCGTCGATTTCGACGATTTGCTGATGCACGTCACCTTATTGCTGAAAGAAAACGAAGAACTGCGAGCGTCGCTGGACGAGCGGTATCGATATATTTTGGTCGACGAATATCAAGATACGAATTTGCCGCAATACGCGATCGTTCGCGCGATGTCGATCGACCATCCGAACCTGGGCGTGACCGGCGACCCGGATCAATCCATCTATGGTTGGCGCGGCGCCAATTTGAAAAATATTTTGGAGTTCGAATCCGACTTTCCGGCGGTCAAAGTCGTTCGACTGGAACAAAATTATCGCAGTACGCCCAACATCTTGGCCGTCGCCGACGCGCTGATCGCCAACAACAAGCAGCGGAAAAAAAAGTCGCTTTATACCGACAATCCCAGCGGCAAGCCGGTGCGGATGATCCAGTACTCGACCCATAAGGAAGAAGCGCAAGCGATCGCCGCCCGCATCGCCGCGCAGGTGGCGCAAGGAAAACGTCGCCCGCGCGATTACGCCATTTTTTATCGGATCAACGCCCTCTCGCGCACCTTTGAAGACGCGTTGCGCCAGCAAGGGGTGCCCTACATGATCGTGAGCGGGGTCGAGTTCTATCACCGCAAAGAAATCAAAGACCTGCTGGCCTACGCGTTGCTTATGAACAACCCCCGCGACGACGTCGCGTTCGAGCGCATCGTCAACGTGCCGAAACGCGCGATCGGCAAGGCGACGTTGACCAAGTTGCGGATTCATGCGGCCAAGGAAGGGATCTCGATGCTCGAAGCGGCGCGCGAAGCGGGCATGGTCGACGGACTGGCGACGCGCGCCGCGGTCGCGCTGGCCAAGTTCGTCTCGCTGTTCGATCGACTCTCGACCAAGATCAACGATCCGGTCGAAGCGATACTCGGCTTTATTTTGTCGGAGACCGAATTTAAACGGCAGTACGAAGCTTCGGACGACGTCGAAGATCAAAGCCGGTTAGAGAACATCGAAGAACTGCTTTCGTCAGCGCGCGAGTACGACACCGAGCACCCGCACGACGGAACCTTAGAGCATTATTTGGAAGAGAAAACGTTGGTCAACGAGACCGATGATTTCGACTCGGAGATGGACCGGGTCACGCTGATGACGCTGCATGCGGCGAAAGGTTTGGAGTTTCCCGTGGTGCACATCGTCGCGCTAGAGCAAGGCTTGCTGCCGCACGAGCGCTCGCGCGAAAATCCGGAGCAGTTAGAAGAAGAACGCCGCTTGCTGTTCGTCGGCATCACGCGTGCCGAGGAAGAGATAGACCTGAGCATGTCGCGCTATCGCGATTTTCGCGGCAAGCGAAATCTCACGATTCCCAGCTCGTTTTTGATGGAGTTGCCTCGCGAAGAGATGGAAGTGGTCGAAGAGCAGACGGCGTTCGCCCCAGATATCCCTTCGGAAGAGAGCTATTTTCCCGAATTTCCCATATCGGGCCAAACCGCACTCGATTCGCCAAGACCGGCGCCCCCGCTGGGCGTTACAAATATACGCACGGCCGCCGATTTGTTAGGCGGTCGCGACGACGAGGCGAAACCGCGCGTCGATCCGAACGCGTTCGTTCAAGGCATGGTCGTTACGCACGACGAGTATGGGCTAGGCAAAGTGATCGCCCTCAGCGGCGAAGGCGCCAAGCGAACGGCGATCGTTCGATTTGTCAGCGGCGCCGGCGAAAAGAAATTTCGGCTCGCCTACAGCCCGCTTCGTCCGGCCAATTCGCCCCGGCAATCAATGCGGAAAGAAATCGAGTGAAGTACGAAAAAATCGCCCAACTGAAAACGGTCGAACAGTTTTGCGAGCGGTTGCAATCGCTCGGCGTCTCGCTTCCTTGCGATTCCGAGATTTTGACCGCCGAAGCCGGCTCGCCGCTCGCCGCTCCTTTGCAGTGGGGATCGCTGACCGCCGGCAATCGCTGGACGATTCACCCGATGGAAGGTTGGGACGCTAACCACGACGGCTCGCCGACCGAACGCACCTTGCGACGCTGGCGGCATTTTGGGCTCTCAGGCGCCAAGATGATTTGGGGCGGCGAAGCGGCGGCCGTGCAAGAGGACGGCCGGGCGAATCCTTGTCAAACGATGGCGATCGACGACAATCTGGCCGGGCTAGTTCAACTCCGACAAACGGCCGTCGACGCGCATCGCGATTCTTTTGGCAAGACCGACGATCTGATCGTCGGCTTGCAGTTGACGCATTCCGGTCGTTTTTGTCGACCGCTGCCTGATCATCGCTTGCGACCGCGCATCGCCTACCATCATCCGTTGCTCGATCCCAAATTTCAGATTGACCCAAGCGACGACTCGGTCGTCTGGACCGACGATCAACTCGAGGCGTTAATCGACAGTTACGTCAACGCCGCCCGCCTGGCGCGCGAAGCGGGCTACCAGTTTGTCGACGTCAAAGCGTGCCATGGTTATCTGCTGCACGAGTTTCTCGGCGCTCGTTTGCGCGAAGGAAAATTTGGAGGCGATTACGAGGGACGCACGCGTCTGCTAAAAACGATCATTCGACGCATTCAAAACGAACTGCCGGGGTTGGAAGTCGGAGTTCGGCTGAGCGCCTTCGACTTCGTCCCTTTTCAACAAGGCGCGAGCGTGGGCGAACCGGTCGACTTTTCGGCGGCGCTGCCGTACCAATGCGGATTCGGCTCAAGCGTCGATAATCCGCTAGAGATTGATCTGACCGAACCGATTCGTTTGATTCGCGAGTTAGGCGAGATGGGGGTGATCGGAGTCAACCTGAGCGGCGCCAGCCCTTATTACAATCCGCATCTGATGCGACCGGCGATCTTTCCGCCTAGCGACGGATATCAACCGCCTGAAGATCCGTTGATCGGCGTAGCGCGAATGATCGACGTGGCGCGACAATGCAAAGCGGCGGCGCCCAACGTCTCGATGGTCGCCACCGGGTTCACCTATCTGCAAGATTATCTGCCGCATGTCGCCCAAGCGGTCGTCCGAGAAGGCTGGATCGACAGCGTCGGCTTAGGGCGGATGGTTCTCTCGTTTCCGACGTTGCCCGCCGACACGTTACAAAACGGAACGATGCAGCGGAAAAAAGTTTGCCGTACTTTTAGCGATTGCACGACCGCGCCGCGCAACGGCATCGTCTCGGGCTGCTACCCTCTCGATCC
>JBITAD010000655.1:0-5556 GCA_044439945.1 Blastopirellula sp. JB062 | reverse complement strand
CTAAATGCAACGCTTTCACGCCGGCTGCTAGCAAACGCTCGACCTCGCGCTCTAAGTTGGCGAAATCGCACAACAAAAGCGATGGCAAAATGACAGGCGCAGCTTCGCGAAGCTGGGCTAGGTGGTCGCGACGTGACATGTCTTAGAAGCAATGCGTCAGGTTGAAGTTCTTATGCTCAATTCGCCTGCAATGACGAAACCGGGACGGAGGCAAGGACGCTCGCGAAGAAGTGAAAGGACGGTCAATCAAGACCGTAGGAATTGAAAGCCTACGTCACTCAGGGATATTTCCAATTCGGGCAATTGTATCAACGGCCCCAGACCGAGTCAGCACCCAAGCCGGCCCATTGTCGTAACCCGCAGCGCCCCATAAGGTTAAAACTCGCATTTTCTTGAAACACGCCCCACCTTTGGGGTCAAAAACCCCTTTTTCGCCGCTGCGAAGCCGCACTCGACAGTCGCCGTTGGCGCCGGTTGCTTCCGCCGTTTCGATTCGGAAACAAGCCGCTTTTCGTCTCTCCAATTCCGCTTACCACGTCGCCAGCGCGTTATCGCGTTCTTGCAGCGGAAAATCGAGCGTTTGGCCTCCTGCCGCGTGCGACGCAAAAACCCCGCAGATCATCTCGACCGTAACCGCGCCGTCTCGACCGCTGCACGCTGGCTGTCGATCTTGGTCGCAAGCGTCGATCAGATCTTGAACGGCAAGTACGTGATTAGCCGTTTGGCGAATCAGGTCCGGTTGCGTTTCCGGCTTGCCGACTCCGGCGGTCGTAATCGGCAACGGTTTCTGCGATGGATCGGTCTGATAAGGATTGCCCGGCGTGAAGTAAGCCAGCGGGTTCCGATCGATAAAGATCGTCACCATCGCTTGATCGCCGATCAATTGCAAACAATAGGCACGGCGATTGGTGCCGTCGTTTGCGATCGAATCGTAATAAGCGATAACGCCTTTTTCGGTTTCGTATCGCGCATGCACCTCGTCGGCGGCCAGCGGCCCGAGCCCTTCGGCGCCAGGTTTGACGTCGCTTTCGACGACGCGCCGCCCTTGGTTCAACATTATCGCCGAGCAAGATTGGGGCGCGCCCGCAAAGTGGTGCGCCAGATTCAACACGTGCGAACCAAGCACCCACAAGTCTTCGTCGCCGCCTCGATGATCGCCGACTCCGCGACCTCGCATCTCAAGCAATTTTCCTAACCGTCCCGACTCGATCAGCGCGTCGATCTGCGGCAGCGCCGGATGGTAGCGATTCCGATGCGCGACTGCGATTTTGGCGCCATGCTTTTCGCAAGCCGCGATCAATTGATCCGCTTCGGCCGGGGTTCGACAAAACGGTTTCTCGCAATAGATCCCTTTCGCGCCCGACTCGATCGCCGCCAAGATCATGTCGCAATGCTGATCAATATGCCGCGGTCCGACGGCGACGAACTCGGGGCGGACCTCGCGGAGCATTTTTCGGTACTCGGCGAATCCGCGATCAACTTTCAACTTGTTCATCGCTTTGGCCAAACCGCTTGCGACCGGATCGGCGACGGCCGCAATTTCCGTCGTCGGGATCTGCCGCCAAACCGTGTCGATCCCATGCCCATAATCGCCGCGTCCCGTATGGCCGATCACGGCGACTCGCCGCGGCGGCCCGTCGGCATAAGCAAGATGCGGCGACAACAAAGCGGCGGACGAAGCGACGAGAAAGTCACGGCGTTTCATGACGGCGAGCCTGATGACGTATGCGAAGGTAAAAGGCGAGAACGCGCATGCGCGGGGCCTTTAATCGTAACACGCGGCGCCGGTGCGTTCGAATGACTTTTTACGACATCGTCAGCAAATAAGCTTTCTTCATCGCCGAGCCGTACGCTAAGATACGGCTTCCTTTCAAGTCAAGTTCACTCTTCAGGACGCACCCACCATGACCACTTCCGGCGGAGACGCGACCGGCGGCATTATCCCCTACAAAAACGTACCGGCGCTGATCGCTTACTATTTAGGCATCGTCGCTTTGATTCCGCTGGTCGGCTTTCCGTTCGGATGCGCTTCGATCGCGTTAGGCGTCATGGGATTGGTGAAACGAAACCGCCAGCCCGAAGTGAAAGGAAGCGTCCACGCGGTCATCGGCATCGTGTTCGGCCTCGGCTCAGTGTTGCTTTACGGAGCGATGATTGTAGGAATCATCGTCTCGATTGCGACCCAGTCATAACGACCTTTAGCCGACGTGCACCAGGTTGGTCAGCGGTTCGCCTCGTAAGAACTGCCGCAAGTTGTCGGTCGTCACTTGGCTGATCGCTTCAAGCGCGTTGTGCGTAAAAAAGCCTTGATGCCCGGTGATCAGCACGTTCGGAAACGATAGCAATCGCAAGAAGACGTCGTCTTGAATAACCCGTTCCGATCGATCCTCGAAAAAAAGTTCGGCCTCTTCTTCGTAAACGTCTAGTCCGACGTAGCCGATTCGTCCTGTCTTCAGGCCGTCGATCACCGCCTTGGCTTCGACCAAGCCGCCGCGACTCGTATTGATCAGCATGACGCCCGGCTTCATTTGCGCGATGGTCTGGGCGTTAATCAAATGCGCGGTCGCCGGCAGCAACGGACAATGCAGCGTCACCACGTCGCTGGCCCCCAACAGTTGATCCAGCTCGACATATTCCGCTCCCGCGGCGACGCATGCGGGGTCTTTATGCAGGTCATACGCCAATACCCGGCAACCGAACCCTTTCGCAATGGCGACGACGTTCCGGCCGATCTTGCCGGTTCCGATCACGCCGATCGTCTTGCCATGCAGGTCAAACCCCAGCATGCCGTGCAACGCAAAATTTCCTTCGCGGACTCGATTGTACGCCTTATGAAATTTGCGATTGAGGGTCAAAATCAAACCGAAGGCATGTTCGGCGACCGCATGCGGCGAATAATCAGGCACGCGAGCTACTTGAATGCCGGCGACGGCCGCCGCCGGCAAATCGCACTGATTATAGCCGGCGCAGCGCAAAGCGATCATGCGCGTACCGCCGGCGGCGATCGCATGAATTACGTCGGCCGAAAGTTCGTCGTTTACAAAACAACAAACCGCCCGAAAACCGCTCGCCAGCGCGACGGTTCGCTCGGTCAGCCGCTCTTCAAAAAAGTCATACTGAATCTCGCCGTCAGCCGAGGCGCGAATCAAAAAATCTCGATCGTACGACTTCGTGCTAAAGACGGCGACTTGCACAAGACCTCCTGGAAATCGAACCGCTTAATCCAAGCCGAGATCGACTTTACCATCTCGGTCGGTTCCGTCCAGCGCAACTGCGAACGAAATTCGATTTCGCCCACGCGAAACCTTAACCGATTCCCGGCTCGCTCGGCACGACGTACAGCGTAAACTGCAAGGTCGTCGATTGTCCGTCAACGCGTATCGTCAACCGTCGCTGACCTTCGATATCGCTGACGATCAGGTTTTCGTTCAAGCGAATCGCCAACGTCAACGAATGCTTCACCTGATCCCACTGCGTCGGTTGGCTGTCGCGATCAATCTCGAAGTAAGAGACGCCCGGCACCGCCGGCAGCGCTCGCGGGGGATGGCTCGCGTAATTGAATCGCAAACCGGCCTGCCCCAATCGATACAGATCGACCACCTTGTCGGAACTGCCGATCTTCATGTCGAGCCCCCGGGTCAACAAACGATCGACTTGTTGCGGCGGCAACGAACTTTCGACCCCGACGAACAGCTTGTTCGACCCCTCCAGCCAAGAGGGCTCCAAGTCGACCTGCATTCGCAAACCGGCGCCTTCAAAGTGCCGCTCGCGATAGTCAGGCTCGACGACGGCGTCTAGCAACGAGTCGATATATTGCTTCTGCCGCCAAAAACAGGTCGCCAAATCGTCATGGTCGTAGGCCGGCATCTCTGGCGGTCGCCGCATCGATCCGAAAACCGCCAGCTTGCCGATCGTGCGAGCCAGTTCGTAAAACGCGGTCGAAGGATGCACGCCCGGCGTAAACGCGATCATCTGAATCGCCGGATAACATTCGTTGATCGCACGCAGTTGCTCCAGCAACTGTTGATCGCCTTGGCCGCGACTGTCGAACGAAATCTTGCGCGAAACGATTTGCGAAGCCAGCAAATCGAGCTTGCGCCCCAAGCGATCGTAAATTCTCTGCAAGATATTCGCTTGCAACGGACGCCAGGCGTCGCACGCCAGCAGCGGCGGAATGAAGGTTTCGTCCAGTTGCGGCACCGCTTCGCCCCGATCCGAGCGACGAATCCGCGCGATCGGCAACGTTTGATACCCGGCATGGTTGTCGCCGTCGTGCAACAACCGCAGATTCAGCCGACGAATCTGAATGGTCTGTTGATTCGAGCCGCTGTTTTGATCTTCGACTTCCAAATTTTCGACCAGGTACCGCGCCGTCGCCGCTGAACTTTCGGCGACGTTCGATTGGCCCGACACCAATTGCGGGGCGGCCAAAAAGATCGTCAAGTTTTGGCGATCGGCCATCGCATGCCGCAAATCGAGAATCGGCAGTTGACCGTCGTTCGGCGCCGAGATCGTCTCGCCGTCGCGCAGGCGAACTTCGAGCGAACGAATTACCAAGCGCGAATTGGTCAGCGCGTCGATATCGATGTCGATCGAGCGCAAGCCCCAATGATGACGCTCGATCCAAAGGTCGCCGCGCCGGTTTTGCTGAAATTGATGCTGTTCGAACGCCTGAAAATGATGCGGCGAAAGAAACATGCCTTCGTACCAGTGGACGGCGTTACTGCTCAACACGGCAGGTTCCTCGTTTGCTTGGCGAGCCAAATCAGGGGGAGAATGACGTTCTCTTGATCGCCAGGGCGAGCGCGCCCCCGCGACGTATGTCGCTTAACTTCGGCGCGGTTGCGGGTTAGCGAAGATACGCGGCGAAAGATTTCTCAATTTGCCGAGATTGCCGATCGTAGAGATTTCGCCGCTCAAGCGCCGCGAGAGCGGTAGGTCAAGAAATAGAAAAACGCTGCTATCCGTGCTGCCCTGCCGAATTCTCCCTCCAAAAAGGAGGCTGCCCCGAAATTCAGCGATTGTCGCGGATAACAGCGTTCTAGGTATACTTCATCGACGGAAGACCCCCTCTGGCAAGAGAAAAATCCTCAAAAAGGCGGTCAGCCGCCACCACAGCAGAGGGGAAAGGTAAAATCCGTACGCGTAAACCCTTATTTAAAAAGGGTTTGCGTTCAGTGCTCCGCCCCTACCGGTTTTCGATTGGCGCCAAAATCTGGTTCTGCTGATCGACCTGCACGACGATCGGCGCGTAATCGGCCACTTCTTGTTCGTCGTATTGGGCGTAACTTGCGATGATGACCAGATCTTGCGGATTGACCAAATGGGCGGCCGCCCCGTTGATGCAGATCACGCCGCTTCCCGCTTCGCCCGGTATGGCGTAGGTAGTCAGGCGCGTGCCCGAGGTAATGTTGTAGATATCGACCTGCTCATGATCGAGCAAATCGGCCGCTTCCATCAGCAGACGATCAATCGTCACGCTCCCCTCATAGTCAAGGCATGCCTCGGTGCAGGTGGCGCGGTGAATCTTCGATTTGAGAAAGGTTCGGATCATCC
>JBITAD010000654.1:0-5560 GCA_044439945.1 Blastopirellula sp. JB062 | reverse complement strand
GGCGGACAATAGACCGGGATTTTGTGCGGCAAGTTCGGCGTCTAACAGCAGTTCGACCGTTATATGCCCCAAAAAACTGGGACGCAGCCCGTCGTCGGCCCCGACTTGATCGCGGATTAAGACCGTGAAACGCCAAGAGAGCTCGCCGAACGCCGAGGTGCGATGAAACCAATCGTCGTCGTAATGATGTTGAACGACGCCGCGAGCGACTTCGGCTAAATAAGGATCGGCCGAGTCGCAATGGGGCAAAGCCAATTTCGATCGCGCTCTCATCTTCCGATCGACGACGTTCAGCCAATCAGGAACCGCCGTGCCAGCAAGAAAATAAGGCCGATCGAGAAACCGCCGACCGTGAGCGAAATAGTTCATACGCAGCTTATCGAACGCCAGATCGCGTTAGGTAATGATCGCTTGCGGCGGGAAGCAAAGAATTGGAATAACCAGCGAAGTAAAGCCGACGATCCAGCGAATCGCGCCAATCTTCACCGAATCATCCGCCGTCGGCGGATGGGCCGGTCCAATCACTAAGACTAAGATCAACATCAAGATCCAGGTGAGCCCGGCGCCCAGCGCCATGGCGGTGACGGCGGCGATAATCACCCCCCAAGCCAGCAAATAAGACCAGCGACCAAACAGGGTGTACGCGACATGACCTCCGTCGAGTTGACTGATCGGCAGCATGTTTAAGCCGGTGACCAGCAGGCCGACCCAGCCAGCCATAAAATAGGGATTCAATTGCGATTGGGCGACCGGATCGCCCAACGTATAGCCGGGCACTTGCAGCCAAGACATGGCCCAGGCCAGGCCAAGCGGGATATCAAGCGAATACGGGGCATCGACCGACTTGGTTAAATCGAGTTGAGTAATGCCGACGTATAGCACCGGAATGGCAATGACCAAGCCTGCCAGCGGGCCGGCCAGGCCGATATCGAACAATTGCCGACGGTTCGCCTTCAAGCCGTCCATGCCGATCACGGCGCCCATTGTGCCGATAGGCGAAATCGGGATCGGAATGAAGTAAGGGAAGCTCGCATGAATCCGATACCGAAGCGTCATCAGAAAATGGCCCATCTCATGGGCGAACAAGATCGCCAATAGGCAAGCCATATAGATTGCGCCGTCGGTCACGCTCACATGCCGAAGCACCAAGCGGATCCCCTCGATGAGCGGATCGGAGAGCAGCGGATCATATTCCGCGTCGACCATCCCCCCAAGCAGCATAGTCGGCTGCCAGCGGGTCCAACCGACGAAAAAAGTCGAGAAGCAGGTCGCGACAAATAGCAAGATCGGCAGAATAACGCGCCGCTGACGAGGTCGCGGCGATGGCGGCGCGGTCTCCGCAACATTTGCGCGCAGCGTTGCAGAATGAGGCGCTGCGGGTTCCGACAAGTCGAACGTTTCGCGCTGATTCGGATTCGGGGGGGAGCTATCGGTCATCCTTGTCATCTTAGCAAACTCGTCCGCCGCGGCGAGTGTCCAGCCAGGCAATTCACGCGATAGCGAGCCGGTTCTAGCGCGTCTTTACCCAATAACGGTCGAGAAATAGCTCTTGAAAGTACTTTTGCCCCAATTCGCGATTCACTTCCAACAGCATGCGTTTGCGAAACATGGCCAGATTAGGATCTTCCAATTCGACGGCGGTCGACTCGCGCGCCGTTCTTAAAATGCGATCTCGCAAACGCTGCTCTCGCAGGGTGATCGCTTGTTCTGCGGCTTCCGCCTGATCAGCGGAGACCAAGCCGTACAAGGCGAAGTTGAACTTCGTCGTCGTGCCGGCGGTTGGGTCGGACATGCGAAAACGAAAGTCGCCGATCTCGATTTCAAGCGGCGGGTTTTGCGGTTGTTCCGCTTGGGCGACTTCCGGCGGCGTGTCGGCGGCGCAACCGGCGATCAGCGCCAAAGTGACGCCCCCCAATGCGAGCAGTCGTTTAATAGCGTTCGAGCGTAACATTGGTAAAGACGAACCTTTTGATCCAACTTGGGCCGATCAACTGATCGGAATAATCGCGCAACTGGGCGCGTACGAGACGCAATTCCGGATCGGCCAGATCCATCAGGTTGGCATTACGGCAAGTGCGAATCACTTCGTCCGAAAGCCGGCCTTTTCTCGTTTCTAATAACTCGACGACTTTCGCTTTGTCGTCGGGATCGACTAAACAGTGCATATGAAAATGGATGGCGACGCTCGTTTGGTATTCGTTCAAATCGGGCATTCGGGTCGGGTCGTCAGCCGCCAAGACGGTGATCGAAAATTCGCCCAACTCGATTTCGACCCAATTCACCTTCTCTTCGATCCAAGGTTGGAACGCTTGGCGGTCAGGCTCGCTCGATCCGCAGCCGAAGGCCGACGCCAATGCGGCCAGGCAGCCTAGCAGCCATAACAGTTTGTGCAGCGAAAAGGTCAACATAACGATCATTCTGAAAGAAGAGACGAGAAGAGACGGCGATCAAAGTCGACGTTGAAATATGGATCGCATTTCAGCGCAAGGAAACTAATTTATGGGTGAGCGATCGGCTGCGACGGTTATTCGGATATTGCCGGCCGGCGCGGCGTGAATCGCGCTCTACATTAAAAAGGTACTGCGCGTTTTATAGATGATTGAACCGAAACGATGACACGCTACGGAATCTTAATCGCCGTTCTCTGCGGGCTATCGGCCGCGCTCGGCTGCGGCGAAGTCCCCTCGCAGTTTCGTGACGTCGAAAATCTGCCGAAACCGACGGATCCGGCCGAATTCGATCTGGGCGAGTTCGATATTACGATTCCGCAAGACAAGACCAACAGCACGATCATGCTTGATTTTCATGCGTATGCGATCATGCCGAAGTATCAGTTAGAACTGTTTCAGACCGAGTTCGACGCGAAACGCCGCCGCCTGCGAAATGACGTCATCTTAGGAATTCGCGAGTTCAGTCGCAGTCAATTGAACGAGCCGGAGTTAGACTCGGTTCGCAAAGCGATCTCGGCGGCAATCGGCGAATCGATCGATGAGCCGAAAATTGAGAACGTCGGTTTTTATCACTTCCGCTTTTTGGAAGAGTAATTTTAAGAGCCGGGCGGCGATTCTAAGACAATTTTCGCTTCGCTCGCCACGTCTCGCAGTTGCAGCGGAATTTCGGATTGAAGCATGGCGTCAAGTTGTCGCAGTACCGGCTCGCGATCAAGGTGAGCATTCTCGTGCGCTAAAATGACGACGGCGCGGATCGCATTGTTCATTATCGACGCTTGCTGCACCCGTTGACGCGTTCGCAAATCATCGTCGCTGATCGTATCGAGAATTTCGGTCGGAACGACCAGTTCTTTTTCAGGCAGCACGGCCGGATCAAGCATTTCCAACAAAACGGGCGTCGCGCGGAGATCGCCTTGTCGGGCCAAGCCGGTCGCCGCGTTGTAGCGTACGTCCGATAGCGCGTCGCTCGTCAACTCGGCCAAGCGGTTGGTTGCCCGGTCGCCCCCCAATACGCCCAATGCGAAACAGGCGCGACTGCGCAATTGATCTTCATAGCGTTGGGCGAACGGCAACGAGCTATCGCTGCGAGCGTTGGAAGCGGTTAGCAGCGTTTCCCAGATCGCATCATTCTCGCGCAGCGATTGAGCGCCTAAATGATCGATCGCTTCCGATAAGGCTTCGACCGCGGCCAAACGTACTTGTTGATCCTCCGGGGTCTCGTCTTGGTTCGCCGCTTTCAACAAGACGGGCAACGCTTCGGGCGTTTTCAACGTTCCGATCGCACGACAAAGAAAGCTGCGCAGCCAAACCTCTTTTTCGTCCAATTGGCCGGTTGCGGCTAATTGATCTTCTAAAAGACGCGACAGCTGCGCTGCGAACTGCGGGTCTGATTTTAATTCGTCGTTGCGGCGGTCGTGTAACGCCTCGGCTAGGTTCCAAGCTGATTGCCAAGCGGCGTCGCTCGGCCGCTGCAGTTCTTCAACGTAGGTTCGCGGGTCGCCGTGCCAGCCGGCGAGAAACTGCGGAATCAAAACGAACGAGACCGCGCCCAAGACGATCAGCAACGGTGCGAGGAAAAGCTGAATGAGAAACTTCGAGGTCGGCGGCTTCACTTCCGGCAGTTGATTCTCTGGCGAATCGGCCGGGCGAGTTTGGGCTGAATCGGCCGCTTCAGACTCGCTGCCATCGTTGGATTTCGCGGAATCGCTCATCGTGGGCGGATGCGGGAAAAAGAAACGAATCGGGAAAGATTCGCTTAGTGTAGGCGCGCGCCGCGGCGATCACAATCAGCGACGCGGTAAAGACTTTGCCGCCGGTTAAGAGGTTACCGGCGTTTCTTGATCGCGGCGATAGGCATGGCGAGCCAGGCCGCAAGCGCCTAAATAGCCTGCGTCGGCGCCGAGCGAAGCGAAACGAATCGCCGTTTCTTGTGCGGGAACCGGAAACGCCCGGCGTTTGACTTCTTCGCGGACGCGTTCAATAAACATGGTCCCCAGCGGCGAATCGGCGCCGCCGAAGTTGACCGCTCCGCCGAGCACGACCGCGCCAGGGTCAATCGTGTGCATAAGCGAAACGACGCCGATGCCGAGATAACGCGCCGTTTCCATCACGATAAAAAGCGACAGTTCGTCGCCGCGTTCGGCCTCTTCGGCGACCATTAAAGGGGTCAGCTTTTCGCCTTTGTTGATTCGCGTCGTGAGCGAACTTTGTTCGCCTTGCGAAATCGCTTCTTCCGTTCTTTTCACGATCGCCGTACCGCTGGCATACGCTTCTAAATGGCCGCGCTGTCCGGTTGGTATCGGGCGAGCGTCATCGTTGAAATCGATGATGATGTGCCCGCATTCCGAGCCATGGCTATGCTCGCCTTCGACCAAGGTGTCGTTGACGATAATGCCGCCGCCGACTCCGGTGCCGAGCGTCAGCAGAACCATGCTTTGAAATTCGCGGCCAGAGCCTAGCCAGTACTCGCCGAAGGCGGCCGCGTTAGCGTCGTTGGCATAGACGACGGCGACGCCGGTTTCGTCTTCCAGCGTTTGACGGATCGGAAAATTGAACCAATGAGGCAGATTGTGGGGCTCTAATAAGATGCCGTTGATCACGTCCATGGTGCCCGGCGTGGCAAGGCCGATCGAGCCGACGTCTGAGAGCGTATGCCCGACCTCCGCGATCATCTCGCGCAATTCGACTCCAATGCGAGCGATGGCGTTTGACGGACCTTGCGGTTCGTCCGTCGGAATCTTGCGATAGGCCAGCGTGCGGCCCTCGTCATCTACTAAGCCGATTTTGATGTTGGTGCCGCCAACATCCACGCCGAAGAAAAAAGGAGGAGTCGTCACTGGGAGCAAACTATCCAAAGAGTCGAGATCGATTTCGCCTTCAACGCTCGCACGGATTGCGAACTAGGGCCAAAATTACTATAGGCAAGCCAACGGCCGGTCACAATCGTCAAATTGCAATTGACGAGAAGTGAATTAGCCCATCTCGCTCAAACGCCGCCGAATCTCGGTCGAAGAAATATCGGCGCGAAACAGATCGGGGCTGACACCCTCGCATAGTTTGCGCAAAGCGGTGGGAAGTTCAATCGCTTCAAGCGTCGTAAATTCCCCTTT